>JAFAQG010000701.1 GCA_019246575.1 Acidobacteriaceae bacterium | reverse complement strand
TCTTCGCTCTCGACCGGCGCATTCCGCGCCGCGATTCAGGCGGCGAAAGCCGCCGGTGGAGGCACAGTGTTTGTTCCTGCAGGAACGTACAGTACCGGACCCATCGAACTCGTCAGCAACATGACGCTCTATGTCGATGCCGGCGCGACGCTGCGCTTTCCTGCAATGAAACTGCCGCTGGCCGAGGGCAGGGAACAGGGTATCGAATGCATCATGCCCGTGCCGCTCATCGGAGGACGGCATCTCGAGAACGTGTCCATCGTCGGTCAGGGCACGCTCACGACCGATCACCAGGCCTGGCTCAACCTTTTGGGCCGTCCGGAAAAGAACAGCGCCGCTGGGCCGGGCTCAGTATTCGGTCCTGAGTGGAATCGTCTGCTCGATGCTCTCGAGCAACACACGCCCGCGCCGAAGCAACTGTATCGGGCTGCCGCTCCGCACCTGCGTCCCTCGTTCGTCCGCACCATGGACAGCAAGAACGTTCTCATTCAACGTATCCACATCGTTGGTTCGCCGATGTGGGCCATTCATCTGCTGTATACAGAGAAGGCCGTCGTGGACGGTGTTACAGTCGAGACCTATCCGGGCGCGCAGACGGACGGCATTGCAGTCGATTCCAGCCGTGACGTCCGCATCTCGAACAGCTACATCGATACCGGCGACGACGGCATCGTGATCAAGTCCGGAAAAGACGCCGACGGACTGCGTGTGAATCGCCCGACGGAAAACGTAACCATCACGAATTGCAACGTTCATCGCGCGCATGGTGCGGTCGTTTTGGGCAGCGAAATCGCAGGCGGCATTCGGAACCTCGTGGCTAGCAACATCACCTGCAACGGCACTCAAATCGGTGTTCGTATTAAGAGCCGTCGCGGGCGTGGCGGCGTTGTTGAAAATGTGCGCTTCGACAACTGGAGCATGGACAACGTGCCCGTGGGGATCGATGTGACGAATTACTACATCATGGAGGGCGAAACGAGAACCGCTGAACAGCCTGTTTCGAATCGAACGCCCGTGTTTCGCAATATTGCGATCAGCAACGTGAGTATCAATCATTCACGCACTCCCATTCAAGTCGAAGGGCTGCCCGAGATGCCCATTCGAGGTCTGCGTATCGGCAACATAATCGGCTCGGGCGATACCGGGATGGTGGCATACAACACGGCCGGTCTCGAACTGCACAATGTGCGATTGAACGCCGGCAGCGGCCCGGCATTTTTGATTCGGGATTCAAAGGAACTCGAATTGGATGATGTCTCGTCGAGCGAACCGCTCGCCGGAGCGCCTGTGGTCCGGCTCGACCGCTGTCCGGACGCAATCGTCCGCAATAGCCGTGCGTTCGCCGGCACAGGCGCATTTCTCTCCGCCGCGCCGGGCGAAAAAGACAGGATTATCATGCTGGGAAACGCGCTCACCGAGGCGAGGCAGCCTCTCGAAGAATCGAATACCGATTACTGGCGAACGTACCAATCCGCCCCCGACACGAATTGATTGCGCGTTAGCACGAGGCAGTCAATTTGCCGTGACGCCCCGTCCCCTTGCAAACGATGCAGTTACATACCCGGAGCTGCTTACATGTGAGCCGCCACCATGCTGATTTGGGCGAAGAATGTAGGCCCCCAAGAATGATGCCGTCATCCTCAGCAACGAATACCGTGTTGCCTGCTCCGTGCCAGTACGCGAGAGCTTCGTCGCGCGAAAGAGAACGCGGGAATGCGCACGTTTCACCCGCCCAGCGTGCCTGTGTCAAAACACATGTCTATTTGCCACCCGAGCATTCAACGCTCTTGACTTGACCGGCATCCGGATCTATAACTGAACTTCGGCCATCTGAGGACGATTGATGCCGGATTTCAGGTGTACGCGTCATCATCGCTTCGCGGCTGCGTCGGGCGTTACCCTCCTTGCCGGGCTTTCCGCGATGTGCGCGTTGGCCGCACCAACGACACCGCCGCAATCTGCGGGACCACGCCCATCACCAGCCGGCAGTCCGAATCACCCCTGCGGCTGCTCGGACGGTCGAGAATTCTCGATCGGCGATTCTTTATTCGGCAACAACAGCGCACGTGTTGTCATTACGGGATTCCAGCCCGGGCAGCCGCTCGCGAACGGCTTACCCTCCTGTGAGCGGATTTCAGTGCTCGGACAAATCGTCCGCCTCGATACCTCCGATGAACGGCCCTTCTTCAAACGCGAGAATGCGAAAAATGGCGTCATCTCCGCAGTCTGCGATACCCGAATCCAGTTCCTCGCGCTGAAGAAATCTTATGATTTTTTTGCGGATGATGGGGCCGCCGTTACTCTGAGCGACAGCGACATTGCCAACTCGGGTACGGCTGAAACAGACGTGCAAGACAACCCGAGCGATTCAGACGATGCGGCGAAACTAAGCGGCGATTTGACGGGCAAAGAACTCATTCGGCTTATCCCTCGTGCACAGCGCGCCGCGGGTCCCGGCGCTTCATCGTTCGATGCCGACGATCTAAAAGAAGGAGCGTATGTCATTGTGCGACGGCGGCTCAAAGCCGTTCCAGCCGTCGACGATATGGGTACGACAATATCGACTGCACGAACGCGTGAAGTTGAGATATGGGCGGGCACGTTGGGCATTGTCAAAAAGCGCGCGGGTTTCCGCTCCGAACCGCTGTGGATCGTTGAGATCCTGCCGCATTCCGCGCCTGCTCCGTTTTCCCGTGCACTGTTATCTCTCGCTGCTGCAGTTCGGCAGCGTGGGCCCCGGGCGAAAGCATTTACTTTTGCCTCGAGCGACATCGTCGAAATCAATCATTTCTTCGATCAATTCGGAGTCGAGTGGACGCGCTTCGGAAGCGAATCGAGCGAGGCTCGCGCGCGTGAGGCTTTGGGAACCACCCTGTTGCCCGAAATCTACGCGCCGGCCGAAGTGAGCCTCGACGACAACATCTCTAATGCAAAAAAGGCACACACCTTGGATGTAGTCCGCAGTACGGCTGTGCAATGGATACTAGTGCCCAAAACCGCGACTGCGCTCAAGGCCACCCAAACTCTCGTATTGGAGAACTCAAGAGGCGGTACAACAGGATTCAACCCGCCGCCGCATTTTTTTCGGCAACAATGTTTCATGGGCTCTCGAACCGCCGGACCTTTGCAGTTATCGGCAGATACGGCGTTGCGCGTCACCGATGCGGATATAAGGATTTTCCAACCCGGCAACTCGGTACAGCTCCCCGCCGACTACTACGCTGTCGATCTGCAATTGCAACTGCAGTCGGAGTCCGCTGGCAATTTGCCGCTCGTCTGCAGATTTCCATCCGCCGTTATAGACCGCGACCTCCTAGAGAAAGCGCGAACTATTCTCTCGAGCCGGTTCGACATCCGAATGCGTGAGGGGCAGCGATGATGCCGAGAAGTAAGCGTGCTGGCTGGGTCCGATACCGACTGTTCCTGCCTGCGATGGCGGCGCTCAGCTTAATTCGTCCCGTTTCGGCGCTTGCAGGCGAATCCGAGAGAATTCGCCCCCGTCAGGATCAAACCTGGTGTACGTGCCCGGAAGGCGGGACAATCCAGGCTGGCGCAATGCGCTACGACGAAAACAGCGATCGCGAAATGATAACCAGGATTGAAGTCGAGCGCAACGGCTCCGAAGCGCGGTGTGCGGCCGTGTGGGTAGGCTTCACGGAAATGCACCCCAAAGGTACCCCATTCAGCTTCTATCTCAGTCGAAGACATCTCCGAGAACAGCGCGAGGACGGCTGCGGAGACTCGCCGTCGCGCTTCAAGACTAGATCGAAAGTCTATCGCTTCATCTTTGATTCCGATTCAACCTCCATTCGGGAAATGGACACTCTGGCTGCCGCACCTGACACCTCGCACGATGGCCATGCAGCTTCGAAATCGAATGCGAACCTTTGGGATTCGATCTCGATCGACGATCCGGTTGAGTCTGAGCCTGAAAAGAAGCGCGCGGTCGCAAACCCGTCATCGCCCGAGTTTTGTCGAACGGCTTGGGTCGTGGCGCGCAAAGATACCCGCGGACATTACGTTGCGATCACCCGAGGGCCGGACCAGCACGACAACATCATCGCGTTGCACAAGGCGCATAGAATCAAAGCCGGCCAGGTTGGCCAGATTGAAGCCTCAAACGGCCATACCGCGATTGTGCGTTTTTACGATGGCAGCCGTGTGGAAAGATTCGCTAAGACCAAGAACGCTCTTCGGCGATGGTACGACGACACAGGCGGCCCGTATACGGAAGCCAAGGACGACTTGTATACTCCGCTTCGAGCGTGCATTCTCGAGGTCTCACTCGACGACATCGTTGAAGTGAACGATTATCTGGACGAGGCCCGAACAGATCGGACCTAGATTGGAACCGGCTAAACTCATGCGCCAAAGGTTTGAGAACTGGCAAACCCGGTCACTGGGTTCCGGGCTCCGTTTCTACGCTTGCTTCGCACACTCCGGGATTATCTTAGGACTGCTCGCCACGGCCCCTACCGCCCGCGCGCAAGGCCCCGTGTTTCGATCCAATACGCGCGAAGTGTCCGTCGTCTTTCGCGTCACCGATAAGAGTAATCGCCCCGTTGCTGGCCTCACTCGTAACGAGATCCGGATCCAGGATGAAGGTGTCGCGCGCAATCTCACCAGCTTCACGGGCGACGTGGCCTACGCACAGGTTGTTGTGGCAGCGGATGTGAGCGGCAGCATGAGCACGGTCCTCGAGCCCCTGCGAGCAGCTCTTTCGAACTTTGCCGACCGCATCTCCGAGGATTCGGATCGCGGTCGCGGCGGTGTCCTGTTAAGTCTTTTGCCGTTCAGCGATACCGCCACAATGCTCGTCGACAGAACGCCTGATCCGCAGCAATTTAAGGACGCGGTGGAACGGCTGCGTCCGAGTGGTTCTACCGCCTTGATCGACGCTATTCTCGCTACCGTGCTGAGTGCGTTTGACGAGAAACAAATAGCGCCAGCCACGCCGGCCAAGACGATCCCGAAAGACGATACGAGTCCGATTCCAAGTGAATTCCGGCGCAGACCGCCTCCGCCCACGGGTGGAACCACAAAGCGATCGAAATTTCTCGTGATTTTCACCGATGCCGGAGAGAACTCCTCCGCGCATCAGTGGTCGGATATAGGAGCGGCCCTGCTTGGAAAAGACGTCGTCATCTATACCGTGCTCTTCGATTCAGGTACACCGGACAGCAACGTGCCGAAGATCTCAGCCATCACAAGAGATTCGGGCGGACGTGTCTTCCGGTCGAAAGCCGACGATCTGCGCCGCATATACGAGCAGATTGCGAAGGACATTCGCGGCCATTACTCGCTTACCTTCGCCGCCACAGACATCGATAATCCCCGCGTTTGGAGAAATATTCGCGTTTCAACGACGCACCCCGGACTCACCGTTCATGCAAGAACAGGATACTGTCCCGAAACGCCCTGTCAAAAGGCAGATGGAACGTTCATAGGAGGCAGCCCGAAGAACTGGAACGAGGTCGTGGCGATCAATCGCGATCCGGCAATTGTTTCATCTGTCCGCCGGCATTTGGA
>JAFAQG010000698.1 GCA_019246575.1 Acidobacteriaceae bacterium | reverse complement strand
AAGAACACCACTCGATCGTCGGCTTGTAGCTCGCCTTCCTGACGATTCACACCATCGTAGAAAGTCCGCGCCCAACCACGCTTCTGGAGCTCCTCAGTTCCTTACCTCATTGCCCGGCGCGCAGCGCAGGCGTCTTGCTGTTAACCGAAAGCATGGTATTTGCTACTGCGGGAGCGGCGCTCGGGTTGGGACTGGCCTGGTTCGCGATCCGGTATCTCGCTCATCAGGGGTCGATTGCTCTGCCCTTGCTCAGCATGGTGCGTGTAGACGGAACAGTACTGGCATGGGCGTTGTTGATCGCAGTAGCCGCCGCCGTTCTTTTCGGACCAGCCGCGGGACTGCGCACGTCGGGTGGCAATCTGCAGGAACTGCTCAAAGATAGTGGAGGACACGGAGCTAGTGAAGGCAGAAGACATGGCCGCCTGCGCTCGATGCTCGTGGTAACGGAAATTGCGCTGGCTTGCGTTCTGTTGGTCGGCGCCGGTTTGTTGCTGCGCAGCTTTCTCCGCGTTCTGGATGTTGACTTGGGCTTTGAGCCCAGTCACGCGGCCGCTATCGGTCTGGATTTTGACGATGCCGAAAAGCCGGCAATGCGCGCTGCCAAATGGCAGGACATTGTCGAGCGCATCTCTTCGATCCCGGGTGTCGAGGCCGCTGGCATATCTGACAACCTGCCCATGAGCCGCAACCGGGGTTGGGGGATCGCGGCAAAAGGCAAGCAGAAGTTGAACGACCGCGACTTCATTCCGGTCTTTGTCTACATTGTGTCGCCGGGTTACCTGAAGGCAATGGGAATGCACCTGCTCCAAGGTCGCGACAT
This sequence comes from Acidobacteriaceae bacterium, assembly GCA_019246575.1. The sequence continues at coordinate 7,851 of JAFAQG010000698.1, read as the reverse complement.
GAGCTGGCAAGACCTCGTCGAAAACGGGAACGTAGTCATCATCAATGAGACCGTGGCGCGAAGACTCTGGCCCGCCCAGAGCCCCATTGGACGTACGGCCATTGCGGGAGGAGCCGAATCGCAGGTGATCGGGCTCATCGCTGATGTTCGCCAAACGGGTGCAGAAGTCGATGCAGGAGCGCAAATGTACCTGCCCGCGACTAAGCAGTTTGGGCCGGAGGGTGCGTTCCTCGTACTGCGTTCGAAGCTGCCTCCCGCCGCGCTGGCCAGAAGCGTGATGCTCACGCTACGGCGGATCGATCCCGGACAACCAGCGACAGAATTCAAACCAATTCAGGCGCTAGTGGATCACGCCACATCTCCAAGGCGATTCTTTGTTCTGCTGGTCGGAATCTTTGCGGGCCTCGGCCTGCTTCTGGCTTCGCTCGGAATTTATGGTGTTATCTCATATTCCGTGACGCGCCAGAGACCGGAAATCGGAGTACGCATGGCTCTTGGCGCCACCCAAACCCGTGTGCAGCTCGATGTGATCGGGAGCACCATGCGACTCGCGCTGGTTGGCATTTCTATCGGATCTGTCGCAGCGTTGGCGGTCTCGCGTTTGATTGCTTCTCTTTTGTTTCGGACTGCTCCCAATGATCCACTTACCTTCGTTGGCATGGTCGTTCTACTTGGAGCTGTTGCGTTGCTGGCAGGGTATCTCCCGGCACGAAAAGCTTCAAAGACCGATCCCATGATCGCGCTGCGGTCAAACTGAAAACCGGTCCTGTCAAGTCCCTATCGATCTGGCAACACCACGTCAACTTGCCGTAAAACGCGCTTCTCGCCGATCTGATGCTCTCGCCCCGCATAGATCGCGCAAAACGGCCTACTATTTGTTAATCGGCCTCAAGCCGGCGAGCAGGTTATTCCTCTACGCTGCCCGACTAGCATGGACTATGGGGAAAAAGCGGCTGATTCACATGGAGATTTCGTCTCCAGTAGAAGAGCTACCACTAACCGGTCCGCTGCGGCACTATTTGCGGAAATTCGTGTCCCCTACGACGGGGCCCTCTCCATCATCTGCGATGGTTCCCGGATGCCACTGCCGGGCAACATCGATGTCAGCCGCCGCGGAGGCGGTCAGGGCATTCAGATCCACAACCCGGGTCAGGCGACCTAGGTACTGCGGTTTGTACTGACTGGTCGCCACGCTCGCATAGGCCTTCCAGTGAGCGAGCGCGGCCTCGAGATGCCGGACCGCTGACCTCTGTTCTTCGGCGTTTCCGCCGTTGTCGAAGAGCGCGAGGTCGCACGCCGCGAGAATCTTTTCGGCGTAATAATCGCCGAGATCCGCCATAGCCTCCGCATCTCCGAGCGTAAGGCGAAGTTCTTTGTTCTTTCGCTCGGCTGGCCTGACTTCTTCCACCAGCCGGTGCGCCACCGCGGCGTTGTTTTGCAATTCCCCTGCTACCTCAAGCGGTGTGATCCCGTCCATCTTCGCTCGCTTGAGCAAGCGCGTTCGCCACTGCCGAATGTTGAGAATGCCGCTTCCGGGCATCGTCTGACCTTCGATGAAATCTCCCACTGTGAAGAATCCCGTGCCGTGCCCTTTTTGGATATTGCCTTCCGGAAACCATTTGAAATCGAGGTCGCGCCAGAAGAAACGCGTCACCAGCGGCATCGTTTTCGAAGCCGCCGCTACTGCGCCGTATATTTCGCTCGCCGGTGCGCCAGGAAAGCGCGCGGCCAGCATCTGTTCGAAAAATGAGTTCGGCAGGCTGGGCTCATAGCTGAGGCGGCCCCACAGGGCGAAGCTGTACCATTGCTTCTGCATCACGAGTTGACGCGGGTTCTCCGGTTCCTTGTCGATGAATTCGCGGCCCCACGTATAACCGTCGGGGCCCATCGTAAAGCCCGATATACGATCCGGTCCGGGCATGTCCTTTATATATGTCCTAGCGTAATCGGGGTCGCCCCAGCGAAAGCTGTAGATATCGTCGTTTCTCACCTCCAGCCAAGTGCGAAGATTCTTGGGCATTTCCGTCAGCACAGGCTCGATGAACGGCGGATTCGGCTCGGAATACATGTGCGCCACCGAGTACTTGAAGCTGAAATCGAACGGGCCCGGATAATCTTTGAAGGCTTCGATCGATTTTGCCTGCGACGTCTGGTGATACCGGTGAATCAGGCGAAACTGCCGGTTGGGCTGATCCTTTAGCCCGTCGCGAATGCCTTCGCCGTATGTCTTCCACAACCACTCCTCGTGATCGAACGGTCCCCGCGCACTGTTCATGTTCTCGCCCGCAGTAATCCCGATGCCCGCTAGCAGTGGATAAGTTCTCACAGTTTCGCGCACGCTCGCGCGGAAGTAAGCCACCGTCTCCGGATTATTTCCGTCCTCCGTCAGGCCGTGCTTACCCTCCGTGCCCCAGACGAAGATGTTCCAGGTGAACCAGTAAACGTCAATACCGCGATCTTTCGCGTACTGCATCACCTCTCGCCAAAAACGGATCTTGTCGTCGATGGTCATATGGTTGACCATTGCAACCTGGCCGAGCTTGAAGGGCTGAGACATGACCTTGCTGTTCATGTCGAACTTTAGATCGAACGGTTCGCGATTGCCCCAAACATCGTTGAGCGCGATGTCTGGATATTCAGGGACTTTTACGATTGAAGAGAAGGGGTGCAGATTCCAGAGAGAAAGCACGTTGAACCGCTGCCGTGCCATTTCGTCAAGGAATTCCCGCCGGAAGTCCATGCTCCACATTTCGGGGATATTCGCCTGTGCCGAGTCGCTGCTATCGGAATACGTTGGGGTGCGGCGGTCCAGCGGGATGTTGAATTTGATTCCGCGCTGCGCAATGTGCGGAGAGTGGTCGGAATCCCCGGTCTTAGCGATCGTGCCCATGCGGATGGCGTCGGCCACATCGAGGCCTCCGTACATTGCGCCTACTGGATCCGCGCCGAGCACGGCGATCGTGACCTGGCCGCCCGTCTCTCTGCGGCGGATCGCGTAAGACTGCGGCCCGGTAGTATTCACCGGAGCGACTCGCAGCGTCTGCGCAAGAGCTTTCGATTCTCCCGCGCCGGCGGCAATTGCGAAGCGAAGCGAACTGTTGTCGGAGGCCAGTTCTCGCATGCTGCGGTCCGGTTTGGCTCGTTGCGGTCCAAGAGCCCAGCCGATTTCGGCTGAGGCGAAGGATACCTGCGCCGCATCGCTATCGTGAAAGACGGATTGGGCGCGCAGAGCAGGGCTGATCGCCAAACTCGGCAGGAGAAACATCGCGGAGATTCGCAGGTTCATTGTATGGATGAACTATAGAGCTTTGAATTCGAATGTTCAAGCTTCGTGTATATGTTTCTAGCACAGGCGCTGCAAGGGACGCGCGGCGGTCCGGTGCCTGCGACTCCGCCAGGGATTGACCGATATACGATGGTTGAGCATTTACGAGGAATGATGGTTTTGACCCGCGCGCTCGTCGTTCTGATCCCCATAATGTTTGGAGTCCTGCCTTCAACCGCGGCAACCGCGCCAAGACCGCCGATCACGAAGATCGCGAATTTCGTCGTGAAGACGGACAACCTTGAGGAGGCTCGCCGGTTCTACTCGGGAGTCCTCGGGTATGACGAGGTATTCCGCCACAGACGAACAATCTCCGGCGCCGCCGAATTATCAGTGTTCAAGGTGAATGACGAGCAGTACATCGAAGTTGCCCCCACGCTTGAAAACCCATCGGACGACAAACTGATCCAGATCGGCTTCGAGACCGCGGACGCGCGGAAATTGCGCGATTACCTCGCCGGGAAAGGTGTGTCCGTGCCTTCACGCGTTCCAAAGGATTCAGACGGCAATTACAGCCTTGTCGTCAAGGACCCGGAGGGCCACAACATCGAGTTTGTCGAGTATCTCGAGGGTTCCCTTCAATCGAGGTATCGCCGCACAGGGATCTCCGACCGGCGTATTTCCGACCATATCCTGCACGTCGGCGTGCACGTAAAGAGCCCGCCGGAGCAGGACAAGTTCTATAAAGACATTCTGCGTTTTCGCTTTCTTTGGCAGGGTGGTTCTCGTGACGATCGCCTCGACTGGATCTCTTACCTTACTCCCGATGGCGATAACTGGATCGAGTACATGGTCCAGCACGACGGTCCGCCAACACCGCAACAACTCGGCGTTTGGCATCACGTCTGCGTAGGCACTCTAGACATTCAGGGTGTCTACAAAACGGTTGTGGGTCGCGGCTATAAGCCTCCGAAAGAACCCGCTATCCACCCTCGCGACGGCCGATGGCTGCTGCAGCTTTATGACAACGACGGCACACGGACCGAAGTCATGGTGTGCAAGCCTGTACAGAAGCCCTGCTGTTCGGAAAACATGGATCCCTATATCAAATGAGAACCACAACGCGTAAGCTGCGCACCGCGAGTTCCGTCATGTTCGCTCCCGCGGTCGCTGAAGATCACGCCCTGAAGATTGCGCAATTCCGGGCATGGCGTGTAAAAGAGCCGGTTTCGAACCGCCGCTACACGGTCGTGCGGCTTCAGTCACAAGGAGGCGTATCGGGCTATGGAGAAGGTGGGCCCGCAACAGCCGCGGAAATTATGGCGGCGCGCGCAGAGGTGGTGGGCCGGCGCGCCACCGAGTCCGAATTCATTCGCTCGGCCCTCGGCCGCACACCCGCACTCGAGGCGGCCGTCAACAACGCGATGCTGGAGGTCGTGAGCCGCGCCAAGAACGTACCGATCTATCAGTATCTGGGCGGTCCCGTTCGGTACAAGGCGCGCCTGCTCGGTCATCTCGAAGGTACAGGGCCCGAGGACTCCGCTCCATCGCTCGAACGCGCCAAACGCCAGGGAATTCAGGCTTTCACGACTGCCGCTCCGCTCCGGGACGCGATGATTCCGCTTCGCGCTTACGTCGACCTTGTAAGAAGGCAGTATGCCGCCATGCAGGCTCTCGCTGGCCCTTCCGCCGAATGGGTTCTCGACGCCGCGGGCGCGATGACGCCGGGAGATGCCGCAACTATCGCGGTTGCACTGGAACCGTCTCACCCTATTTGGTTCGACGAGCCGACGGCGGCGACAAGCCCCGATTCACTGGCGAAGATTGTGGACGAATCAGTGATGCCGATCGGCGTCGGCCGGAACATCACTGATCTAATCGCGTTCCAGACCCTGTTGGCCAGCGGCTCGGTCAATATAGTACGCCCCAACCTGGCTCTGAACAGCTTGCCGAAAATCAAACGTCTCGCCGCTCTTGCTGAGACTCACTATGTGGGGATCGCGCCCTTCCACAATGGAGGCCCGATCGGCTCGATGGCCGGCGTTCATCTGAACGCCTCGCTCCTCTACGCCTACGCCCAGCAGATTCCAGTGCCCGCTTCCGATCGCGACGCCGCCATGCGGGCAGAGATTACCTCGGGATTGAAGGAGACCGGGGACAAAGGATTTTTCTCTTTGGTCAATCGTCCCGGCCTGGGATTTGAAGTGAACGAGAAGGCGCTCGACGCCTGGAGTGAGGAGCGCATATGAAGCGACGGGACATTCTGAGCGCGCTGGCGGGCGCCGGCGTTCTAACCGGCGCTCCTGGCCGGCGGGCACTGCATCCATCGCCGCTGCTCAACTGCGGATGCGCGCCCCAGGTTGTGACAGCGAAGGATAAACCGCCCGGTGCCTCCGCTTTTCGCGCTGTGGGATCGAAACTGCGGGTCACGAACATGCGCGTTTTCGGAGTAACACTCGATGAGCGAATCGCGCAGGCCGATCGGCCTTATGTTTTCGTCAAGGTCGAAACTAACCAGGGCGTAACGGGTTGGGGCGAAGCCACGCTCGAAGGCAAGGCCACCGCCGCAATGGCCTGCGTGATGGATCTGAAGGATCTCATCATCGGCAGCGATCCCATGCAAGTCGAGCATCTCTATCAGACGATGTATATCGGCAGCTTCTACCGCGGCGGCCCCGTGCTGGGATCCGCGATTTCGGGCATCGACCAGGCGCTCTGGGACATACGGGGCAAGGTCATGGGGATGCCCGTGTACGAGATGCTGGGCGGTCCGATCGATCCGCGTGGCGTACGCGGGTACTATCATGCGGATGCATGGACGCTGGCTGAGGCGAAGGAGCTTCGCGACAAAACAAAGGCCGCGGGAGTAACCGCCTTGAAGTTCCAGCTACCAGATTTGCTGGAGTGCGTGGAAACGAACGCCAAAATCAGGCGCGCCGTGGCGCACATGGAAATGTTGCGCGAGGGGCTCGGACCAGATCTGGACTTCGCCGTCGACTTTCACGCGCGCCCGAGTCCGACGGTGGCGGCCATTATTCTGCGCGAGATTGAGCCGCTGCATCTTCTCTTTGCTGAAGAGATCTGCCCTCCGGAAAACGTGAGGGCGATGGCTCGCGCCGTGCGCCATTCCACGACGCCGATAGCGACCGGTGAACGCCTGATTGCTTCCTATGGATATGCAGAATTGATTGACATGGGTGTCGTCGATGTTCTGCAGCCGGATATCGCGCATGTGGGCGGCGTAAGCGCGCTGTGGAAGGTGTCGGCTACTGCGGAACCGTCCGGAGTTCGTATGGCGCCGCATGCCTGCGAAGGGCCGATTGGTGGAATCGCCAGTCTGCACGTGGACGCCGCGGGTCCCAATTTCCTGGCTCAGGAGATCTGCGGGTTCGTCGAGGCCGGCGAGAAGAATCGCGTCTGGGAAGATCTGATGGGATTCCCGGCGATGCGCATGATCGACGGCCGATACGCTTTGCCGACGAAACCGGGATTGGGTGTCGACATCAGTGAAGCGGCGCTGAAGCGATACCCGTTCCAGGGTACGCGGCCCTTCGTGATGGCATTTCACGAGGACGGTGCCGTGGGATCGATTTAGAGGACTCATGACGATCGCGCTGCTTCCAGGCGGCTTCCCTGCGAAATAGGTCCCAACAAACTCTTATCCGTCTCAGTTTTGGAACAGGAGCGGAGCGTAGATCGAGAGATATGTCTGCCAATTTGGCCAGCTATGCCCCAGACCGGACGAGTAGAAGGTATGCCTCACCTGCCGTTCAGTAAGAAGCTGATCCATTCCCTTTACGGCGGGGTAGAGCGCATCCTCGGTGCCACACCCGAACCAAAGAACCTTAAGCTTGTTGTTGAGCATCGCGGGATCAGCCTTCTCCCAGTCGGCGCGGTTGCCAGGACCGCTGAATGCGCCGACATAGGCGAACTGATCGAGATTGTGCAAACCGATGGACCATGATTGCATGGCGCCCATCGAGAGTCCGGCGATCGCGCGGTGGTCGCGGTCGGTCAAGGTTCTGTACTTTCCCTCGACCTCGGGTTTGATTGCTGTCAGAAGCTCCTTCTCGATCGCTTGAGTGTCCCCCTGGCCTGCACCAGCGGGACGGTCCGGCTTGATTCTGCGCGGAACATGACCGTAGGGCATGACCACGATCATGGGTTTCGCTTTGCCATCCGCGATCAGATTGTCGAGGATTACATTGGCATGTCCAGTCCACAGCCACGACGACTCAATCTGACCGTTGCCATGCAAAAGATACAGCACCGGATACTTTTGCGAATTGTTCTCGTAGCCCGGCGGTGTGTAGACGTAGAACATGCGAGGAGCATTCAGATTCTTCGAGTCGTAGAAGTCGATGTGGACTGACCCATGCGGCACGGGCCGCTCTTCATATACGGCCTTCTCGGGTCCGGGCACAATGAACATGCTGGTGTCACCCCATCGGCGCACTTCGAGATCGGGATTTGCTGGAGCGGGCATGCGCAAACCGCCGTCGATCGCGAAGCCGTACGTGTAGAAGCCGGGCGGCAGAGGTCCGATTGTGGTGCTCCAAACACCCTTTTCGTCTTTCTCAAGCGGG
>JAFAQG010000690.1 GCA_019246575.1 Acidobacteriaceae bacterium | reverse complement strand
ATTACGGCCGCTGCGAAGTCCCACGGACCTCAACGAGGAGGCGGCCTGAGCTCCTTAAGCGAGTTTTCTGCTCCGTTACTCCCCAATACCCTATTTGCGATTCAAACTCAGTTACCGGGATCTTGCCCAGATCATGGGCGAACTGGGCGTTTGCGTCGCGCCCTGCACGATTCTCCGCTGGGTCGTCCGATATTCGGTCGATTTCGCCGAATGCTGGCGTGACCGCGAGCGCGCCGTGGGCCGGTCATGGCGCTGCGACGAAACGTATATCAAGGTGGCCGGGCAATGGATGTATCTGTACCGCGCCGTGGATCAACGCGGCAAAACGGTGGAGTCGCATCTCAGTCGGACACGTGATATCGCGGCCGCAAAGGCGTTCTTCCGCAAAGCGCTGAAGCGCCACGGCCAGCCGCGGACCATCACGCTCGACGGCTTCGAGCCGACCCATTCGGCGCTGCGGCGGATGGGCATGCGTAATGAGTTCAATTACCGTTGGGAGAATCCGGTCAAGATCCGTTCCTGTCAATATTTGAACAATGTAGTGGAACAAGATCATAGACGCATCAAATCACGTGTCCAGCCAATGCTCGGATTCAAGAAGTTCTACAATGCGCGGCGAGTAATTATCGGCATCGAATTCTTCCACAAGGTTCACAAGGATCAGTTCCATCTCGGCTCCATGTGATACGCAGTTTCCAAGTGCAACAGAACCCGCCCACGACTCTGCGGCCCTACAATCCGCTTTTCGCGGCTGCATTGTCCCGGAACAAACAGCTGGCGTCTGAATGAGTAGTATCGGCGTTAGTGAGTCGCGGCCATGGCGAGTGGTTTGTCTGAAGCGGGGATGGCGGTCGCCAGTTCCTTTGCCACGTCATGGGCATATATCAGGAAGTGATTGGCCGCCAGAAGAATCATTGAGCCCATCCAAAGCTTGGCGGGAACCGTCGCATAATTGCGCACTATACGCAACAGGAATTTCCAGTACGGGGCGCGATAGCTGGAGCACACCCCTTGCGCCCACATGGAGTTAACGAGCAGCCGCAGATTGTACGACATGGGCAGGTCTGGCGGCTTCTGGGTGGAACGCACTTTCCAGAGCTGGAGCGAGCGAAAGGCACGGTCGAAGTAGGCTTCCGGCGTATATAGATCGATCAATAGTCCGCTCAGGCCCTTCAGTAGCGTTGGAAGCGGCATGATGGTCCGGAAGTTGGGCGCGCTGAAGTTCGAAGTGCCGTCGCTGTCTTCGAAAAGCCGGCCTTCCTGTTTCATTTGATCGTACAGAGGCGTCGTGGGAGGAGCCTGCAACATTCCGGCCATTGCCCACGTGATGGCGGCCCGCTCGATGAATTCGCGCTGCCCTTCGAAGATTGTTTCATCGTCGGAATCGAATCCGACGATGAAGCCTGCAAGAACCCAAAGGCCGTTTTCCTGGATGGTACGGATCTGTTGCAGATTGTCTTTGCGCAGATTCTGAAATTTCCTTGTCGATTTCAGAGCTTCGGCCGAGGGCGATTCGATGCCGAGGAAGACGTACATGAAATTGGCCTGGACCATGGCTGCCATGAGTTCGGGACGGTCCGCCAGGTCGACCGATGCCTCGGTATAAAACGAGAACACCCGGTTGTTCCGGTCTCCCCAATCGGCCAGAGCGCGGGACAACTCCAATGCATTTTTCGAATTCCCGATGAAGTTATCGTCGACAACGAACACTTCGTTACGCCAGCCGAGCGAACGCAGCGTGTCCAATTCGGCGATCAACTGCGCGGGCGACTTCACTCGCGGCCGGCGGCCGTAGATGGTAATGATGTCGCAGAATTCGCATTGGAATGGGCATCCGCGAGAGAACTGCACGGGCATTGACGTGTACATATCGCGCCGCAACAAATCGAATCGGGGGATCGGGCTTCTCGACATGTCCGGCTTTTCGGTCACTCGATAGAGGGCTCGAGCCGTTCCCCGTTCGAGGTCGGCGGCGATTTCAGCCATGACATCCTCCGCCTCTCCCGCGAGCACATGATCCGCAATGGCGAGGAGCTTTTCGGGCTCGCTCGATGCCCATGGTCCACCGAGGAACGTTCGTTTGCCAAAAGCGCGCGCGCGGGCGAGAACCGCTTGCGTGTCAACGCGTTGGGCATGCATCGAACTGACCATTACCAGATCCGCCCATAGATAGTCCTCATCGTGGATTTCGTCGAAGGCGCGATCGAGCAGACGAAGTGACCAGGATGGCGGGCACAGAGCCGCGACAGTGATCAGGCCCAAAGGCGGCGTCATCGCGGCCTCAGGCAGCATCCGCAGGACACCCTCAAACCCCCAGAAGGACGGCGGGAATTTCGGCCAGACCAAAAGGACATTGAGGTTCGGACCGAGAGGCGGGAACGATTCCCGACTTTGTTCACTCGACAGAATCGGGAACGAGAGCATTACGCTATTGTGTATTACTTCCGAGCGAAAGATCGCTCCCACTCGAACGCGAAAAACCGCCGAACGGGTAATCGCCTTCATCCCGAGTGAATCGTCGTCAACCCAGAACGTTGGCCGGAAACGACGGTCGAGGATGTTACTACTCTGAAGTCGGATTCTCACCGCCATCGCCGCGCCGCTGACCTAAAAACGCTCTGCATTTGTCGAGGGCCCAGCGCGCCCTGTCCCTCGAGGATGAAGAATCGTCGAGAGAAGATGGCGAC
>JAFAQG010000687.1 GCA_019246575.1 Acidobacteriaceae bacterium | reverse complement strand
GAGAACACGCTCGGCGAGAATGTCGTCAAAGCGAGCGACGAACTGAGCCGTGTACTGATCGTAGGCTTCCGCCGTATACCGAACGTGTGCCTCATTCTTAACCGGTTCCGGCTGTATCCCTGTTTCCGCGTTCATACCCTCTCCACTCGATCCATCAAAGCGTCAGCCTTCCGTTGTCGCTGCCACTGCGCTGGCGAGTAACGTGTCTTCATTGCGCCAAGCCTCTTTCGGAGCAGCTTTCGAGAAGTCCACGATCCGATCCAATTGCCTCTGATTCAGTTTGTATCCCATGGCTGCCAACTTCTCCGAAAAAGCGGCGCGGCCACTATGTTTTCCGAGAACAAGGCGAATCCCCGAAGCACCAACGACTTCCGGGCGAAATGGCAGGTATGTATCTGGATGCTTCAACAATCCATCCTGATGAATGCCTGCTTCGGTGCAAAAGACGTTATCCCCTACAATGGGCTTGTTAGCTGGAACGGGTATTCCGGTCAGTTGCGCCACGCGGCGGCTCAGATTCCATAGCAGAGAAGGATCCACGTCCATTCGCAGTCCCATGGCCGTGCCGTGAAGCGCAATGGCCATGACCAGTTCCTCCATTGCGGTGTTGCCTGCCCGCTCACCCAATCCGTTCACGGTGCATTGTGCGATGGGAACGCCCATGCGCAAAGCGGTCAGGGTATTCGCCGTAGCGAGTCCGAGGTCGTTGTGAAAGTGCACGGCCAAGGCGACGCGGGCGACATTGGGCACGCCGTCGAAAACTCGCTTCAATTGCTCTTTCACCAACTCCGGAGTCAGTACGCCGACAGTATCCGGGAAGCCGAGTACGGATGCGCCTGCATCGATGGCCTCGCTGTACAGGGCGCATAGAACATCGGGCTCGGTTCTGCTCGCATCTTCGGGACTGAAACAAACTAAATCAAAACGCCGTCGCGCGTATTCAATCGCGTGGCGTATCATCGCTTTAATTTCGTCGACGGTGCGCCGCAGCTTGTATTCGCGATGCAGCGAACTGGTCCCAATGAAAACCGTTACGCTGCGCTTTTGTAGAGGCGCCTCGGACAGGCTTTCCCAGGCAAGGTCGATATCGGATATGAGCGTGCGGCACAGCGCGGATACGACAATTCCACAATCGGCTTGAACGATCCGTTGAATGGCTTCGATTTCGTCCGAGCCGCACGCAGGAAACCCAGCGTCAACCGAACTCACTCCGGCTTGTGCCAAGAGGGTTGCAATTTCGACTTTAGCCTCTGGATCAAGAGCAGCGCCGGGCATCTGCTCTCCGTCGCGTAGAGTCGTATCGCTGAGGTGAACCTTCCTAAGTTTCGGTTCCGCGTTCGCCATTTTCCGCTCGCACCCCGCCGATTAAGTTACGATAGTACCTCAGTACTCGAGAATTGAAGTGCTTCTTCATCTAAAAACTTCGATTGTGATTACGCAGAGTGGGCTGAATATACAGTTTGTTGTTACGTTCGTGACAAATGAAACCGGAATGAAATTTGTGCTAGAGAGGACAATAAGTGATCCTAAGCTGCTTGCGGCAACAGGCGTAAGAGACTGAGGCAATCTTTGCTTGACAATCGGTTACCGATGCCGAAACGGTGTCACGATGAGCGGAAGCGCAAGGGACAAAATAATACCCGCTGCTGCCACAGCGAGTTCGACAGGGTATTGTACCAAACCCATACCGACTCAAGATACGGCGATGGTAGGTCGCGAATTTAAGCCGGCACACCTCGATTTGGTGATCGCTCAGGGCATCGCTAGCTATAGCTAGCTAGCGATCAGAGTTTCCGTGTCATATCTCAACGCTTGCTGCGAATCCAGAGGCGTAAGCACGAACGCGTGTCCAATTGGCGCAACAGATCACAAGCGATGCACCCTGTCTCTCATGAGCGCGAATCGACGAACGCCAGGGCTTGATCCAATGCCGCGTTGACAGAAGTCGGCTGTTCCTGCGGAGTCAAGTGCCCTGCATTTCCTATGGGTAATAACTGCGCCAAGGGAATTGCTTCCCGAAGCGCTTGCGCATGCGCCAAGCTGGCAAAAAGGTCTTCCATTCCCACCAGCAATATACTGGGACAGGCAACCTTGGACAAAAGAGGGCTGACATCCTGCCGATTAACCCAGGCGGAGAGCGCCGAAAGCAGGTTGTCAGTAGAGTTGGCGAGAAACTGTCGTCGCCACTCGGCCATCGCCTGCGGGTTAGCCGCCTGGAAGTTGATGCCGTAGAACAAATTTTGGAAATAGGGAGTGGTTCGCTCCAGGCCGAGTTTGTGAATCGCAGTTTCCGCAGCTTTGACTGCGATCGCTTCGGCCGCATTCGGCAGCTCACTATCTACGATCACGAAGCTGTTGACCGTTGATGGAAAGGTTACGACGTACTGCAGTACAATCGAGCCGCCCATGGAATGTCCTGCAAACACGGCAGACTTGATTTGTAAACTCTGCAAGAATCCATATAAATGTTCTATGTAGAGGTCGAATGGGAATCCGGAATGAGGCGCGCCGGATTTCCCACAACCCGGCAGATCATAAACCGTCACCCGGCTATGGCCGGACAACGTACTTAACTGACCGCTCCAACAGGCGTGATCGAAGCTCCAGCCGTGCACAAGAACAAGATCCGGACCATCGCCCACTTGCTGATAGAAGGTCTTAATGCCTTCGATGTCGACGAAGCCCTCGATCATACCGCATTCCATAGTAATGCAATTGATTC
>JAFAQG010000476.1 GCA_019246575.1 Acidobacteriaceae bacterium | reverse complement strand
CTCATTCCCCTGCTGCGGGCACTCTGGCTGCGCGCTCTGCCTACCTTGGTGGGTGCGCTGGAACCAGAAACACGGAAGCAGGCATGCGATTCGGTGTTCCCGTGTCTGGTACCGCCGCACACTCCTGGACCATGGCCTTCGGGGATGAGAAGCGCGCATTTCAAGCCCTGCAGGCTTTGCTCGGCGATTCGACTGTTTTCCTCATCGATACCTATGACACGATTCGGGGCGCACAGGTCGCCGCCGAGGTTGGCCGGCCTGCCTGGGGTGTTCGTCTCGATAGCGGAGACATCGAGGTCTTGTCCCGCCGCGTGCGCGAGATTCTCGACAACTCCGGATTGCGCGATGCAAAGATCATGGCCACCAACGATCTTGACGAGTTCCGCATCGCCGAGGTGGTCGGCGCAGGCGCGCCGCTCGACGCCTTCGGTGTGGGGACTCAACTCGCAACGTCCGCCGATGCCCCAGCGCTTTCGGCCGTCTACAAGCTGGTCGAGCTCCGCATCGGCGATGAGCACTACTACACCGCGAAATTTTCAGAAGCAAAGAGCACTCTTCCTGCGCCGAAGCAAATCTATCGCGAGCGTCATTGCGATCTCGTTGCTCTCCATGACGAGTGCAGCTCCGATTTCAAGGGCGAGCCGCTGCTGCGTCCCGTTGTAAGCAGGGGCGAACTCGTCGAGACGTTGCCGCGGCTAAGCAAATCCCGCAACTACGCCCAGTCTGCGATCAGTGCGCTGCCCGAACCGCTGCTGTCAATAGAAAAGAGCGCTCCATACGACGTGACCGTCAGCCGGCGGCTGCTGCAGCTTGCCGAAAGCATCCGGAACGACCAGAGGTTCGGTCATTTGGTCGGAGTCGGTCGGGATAATTAATCTGTGAAGACTGTCTTTGTCGACGTCGATACGCAGATCGATTTCCTGTTTCCCGCGGGCGCGCTTTACGTTCCCGGGGCGGAGGAGATCGTCGAGAACCTCGCCACTCTCACGCGATTCGCTGCCGCGAACAGTATCCCCGTCATCTCGACCGCCGATGCCCACAACGAGGACGATGCGGAGTTCAAGACCTGGAAACCGCATTGCGTGCTCGACACTGTTGGCCAGCAGAAAGCGGCGGCAACCTTGCTTCAGAAGCCGCTCGTCTTGAGCACAGAGCCGGGAGCGATTGACCGCATCGCCGACCGGATCACCGATGCGTCGCAGATCATCGTCGAAAAACAGGCCCTTGATTGCTTCACGAATCCGAATCTCCGCCCGCTGCTCGATGCTATTCGCGCCGAGCGGTATGTCGTTTATGGGGTTGTAACTGAACTGTGTGTCCAATGTGCCGCATTCGGACTGCTGAAGACGGGAGCGAATGTGGAACTCGTCACCGATGCGGTAAAGAGTCTGGATCCAGACGAAGAGCATTCCATGCTCGATCGGTTTCAGGCGCACGGCGGCGTGCTGACGACGGTCGCAGCGCTGACGGGCTAGCGATTGAACGTCACAATATGCTCACCCGCCGGTAGAACCAGTACCTGTGAGCTGTCCCCCGCTGCTGGCTTCCAGAATGGTGCACCGTCAACATCCACCGAAGTAACTGGAGATGCCAGCGACGCAATCGCCCGGCTGTGGCTCACATACGAAACATCCACGCGCTTATCGGATGCAACGGCGAATCGTATCTCTCCGTTAAAGTCGGAGATCTTCACGGGCGGTGCGCTGATTCCTGTACTGATGCGGTGCTTTCCCGCAGGCGCAAGGACGTAGCGCGCATCTTGCACCGGCCACGGTTTCCCGTCAATCTCGACAGGACCTTGCCACGCGACGCGTGTCGGCGCCGCTGCCTCAATATCGATCTCGTCGGGGCCATGAGCATTTACCGTCGCCGCTGCAGCCGCCGCCGGCAAAAGCGGCAGATCCTGCTTTTCGATCGAGTTCTCGAAATAAAGAGCTACATGGCCAAATGAGACCGCCGCCTGGTGCACTAACTCGAGCAACTCCACCCCGGTCTGCTTCTTGGTCGTATACACGTCTTTATAGCGCTCCACAACGTTGATATCCACGCCGACGTTTCGCATCTCTGGCTTCAGTTCGCGGTATTTCTCGGCGAGCTTCGAATAGCGCTCTGGCCCGAGGTTCCAAATTGTCGCGGGATCTTCCACCAGCAGCGTACTTCCGCGTTTCTGAATC
>JAFAQG010000224.1 GCA_019246575.1 Acidobacteriaceae bacterium | reverse complement strand
GTGGTGCCGGAGGTGTACTGAATGTTAGTCACGTCGTCGACGGATACGTTTGCACCGCTTGAAGACCGCTGGGTGAGCAGGCGGTCCCAATCGGCGGTGTCGAAGCAAATCACGCCCGCCAGATCTGATCCGGCTCGAACCTGGTTGAGAATTTCGAGGTACCGCGTACGCTCATCGCGCTCGCGAAGAAATATGGCTCGCATCCCCGATTTGCGCAACACGAATGCAAGTTCATGCGAGCGGTACGCCGGATTGACGCTCACAAGAACAATTCCCGCACGCGCGCAACCGAGGTGCAGGAGCACCCATTCGTAACAGTTCAGAGCCCACACCCCGACGCGGTCACCGGACTCGAGTCCTAGCGAATGAAGTCCACATGCGAGGCGATCAGCGGTATCCAGAAGTTCCGCCCATGTGAATCGGCGGTTCTGATGCCGCGAAACGAGCGCCAGTCCGTCAGGCCAGCGCCGGGCGGTAGCTTCGAGTTGTTCTCCCGTGCTCCGGTTCAGGAGTTCGATTTCAGGACCTCGGCCGTAGCTCAGCATGTTGCACGTTTCAGCCATTCTATATGCGTTTCAGCTTCACCGGGTGACCGTGTCGCGTTCCGGTTGGGGAGAGCGCGACGTGATCGGCAGCTGTCGTTTATACGTGTGTGAAACCGGTCGCCGAAGTGTATCCAAAAGAAGAGGTGCGACGGATGGCAGGCAAATCGAAAAAAGCCGACAATAAGGTGCAGGGCAGCGGGGGTGATCAGGGCGGTCGCTCGAAGGGCCGGAGCAAGAAAGAAGAAGGACGAAAGAGTAGCGGAAATAAGAAGTCTGGAACTTAAGTTCGCCTCGTCAGGCGCCGTTCAGACGTCCGAGTTTTCCGGCCTGCCTGAGGGCCAAGTGGTGCCGGCAACGGGCGCAATTACACGTTCGATGTGCCTCAGAAGCTCGGGGTCAATTGTGTACTCGAGCGCCTTGATGTTTCGCTGCACCTGCGCGGGTGTGTTCATGCCAACGAGCGTCGAAGCGACGTTCGGGTAATCGAGACAGAACCGGAGCGCGACCGCGGTGATGTCCGCGCCTCTGGATTGGCATAACCGAACGATTTCAGCCGCTGCTTCCTTTACTTCGATCGCTGCTGGATGCCAGGAAGGCGGCCCAGCGGGCGTGAGCATGCCCATGTGAAGCGGCGACGCGTTAATCAGCCCGAAGCCCTTCGATTTGGCCAATTGCGCCAGTTCGCGGTCGAGATCGCGAATCATCAGATTGTAGTGGCAGTAAGATAACACGAAATCCACATTTCCGCGCTGCGCAACATCGATGAGTATTTTCAGCGGAAGTCCGGATATTCCGACGAACTGCGTTTTTCCGATTTCCTGCAATTTACGCATCGCCGGGATAGTCTCACTTAGAACCTGCTCGCGATCGCCGAACTCGATGTCGTGTGCGATCAGCAGATCGACGTAATCTGTGCGGAGCCGTTGGAGCGATTCGTCGAGGCTCGCAGTTACGCGCGCGGCCGAGAAGTCGAATTCATCGAAACCATACCGGCCGCACTTAGTGCAAACAACGACCTTTTCGCGCTTACCGGCGAGTGCGGCACCCAGCCGCTGCTCGGAAACAGTGCGCCCATAGTACGGAGATGTGTCGAAGAAGTTAATCCCGTAATCGATGGCAACATGGACCGATCGCGTGGCCTCAGCCGGATCGACCGCACCATATTCGCCACCGAGCGGTGCTGCGCCAAATCCCAGCACCGACAATTCGGAACCAGTATTACCGAGAGCCCGGTAATTCA
This sequence comes from Acidobacteriaceae bacterium, assembly GCA_019246575.1. Next base: position 890 of record JAFAQG010000224.1, on the reverse strand, counting down.
CGATTGCGCGCCCATTTCAACCAGGATTTTCGTGAAAGATTGGGGCGCTTTATCCCACCGCTTGAGCGCCTCGCCGGCTTCGTCAAAGGCGACAGTGTTTGATATGCAATCGGTTACGGGAAATTGCTTCTTGGAAAGCATTTCAATTACGGCCGGGAACTCGGTGAGAGAATTTCGCGAGCCAAGAATATCGAGTTCCTTATGGACGAATAACTTGGTCTCGTAGCTGACCGGCTCTTTGGTCCAACCTACATAGACCACGCGCCCAGTGTGAGCCACTTCTTCCACCGCCATCTGGTAAGTTTCTTTACAACCCACCGCTTCTATGACAAGATCCGGGCCGAGTCCGTCCGTGATCTCGACTAGCCGCTCGTGCACAGGTTCGTTCTGCGAATTAATTGTATGTTGAGCTCCAACCCGGCGGGCAAGCGAGAGCTTCTCATCATCGAGGTCGAGCGCGATCGTTGTGGCCCCGCGCGATGCTGCAGAAGCTAATGCACCGAATCCCACCGTGCCGCAGCCGATAACTGCCACTCTATCCTCTGCCGTAACTCTGCCCCGCTCGGCAGCGTGGAAGCCGACCGCAAGCGGTTCGACAAAGCTCAGTTCACACAACGAGAGATTGCTGGCGGTGTAAACCTTTGTCCACGGTGCAACGAAGTATTCCTGCATAGCGCCGTTACGCTGCACGCCCATAGTCTCGTTGAATTTACAGGCGTTCGTCCGGCCGCGGCGGCACGAGGCGCACTTACCGCACGCGGTGTTCGGATACACAGTGACGTGCATGCCCGGCCTAAGGTGGGCCGGGACATCTTTCCCGGCATCTACGATTTCCGCAGCGATTTCGTGCCCCGGAATGCGCGGATAGCTGACAAGCGGATTCCGGCCGC
>JAFAQG010000853.1 GCA_019246575.1 Acidobacteriaceae bacterium | reverse complement strand
GATGAGACTGGCGCAAAGCTAGCTGGAGACCCGCCCCAGGAAAAGACGGCCGTATTGCCGGTCGGCGACAGGAAATTCGGGTGACTAATGATGTTGAAGAACTCAGCCCTGAACTGGGCGTGGAACTTTGCCTCGTTACCGATGTATCTGAACAAAGAACTATCGAGATTCACGATTCCGGGGCCGGTGAGAATATTGCGTCCGGCATTTCCAAACCGGTTGCTGGGTGAGGGTGGCGCGAAGCACTGGGTTTTGATGTAGTGCGAAGGGTTGCCGGGATTCACGAGTGAGCCGCTGCATCCGGATCCGGTAATCACATCGGGCCGATCGAACGCGTCGCCCTGCATATGGAGGGGATCGCCCGTGATCCTAGGCGTAAAGGGCTCGCCGGTTGCGAGGTGCAGAATCCCGCCCCATTGCCAGCCATTCACGGCCCACTGCATGGCACGCGGGCCGCTCTTGAGCTTCGGAAGCTCCCAGATGTAGTTGAACGTGAAGTTATGGCGCACATCGAAGTCGGCTGGACCACGGCCGTTCTTTGGATCGAAGAACAACCGCGGAACGCTATTCGCATAATTATCGCTGAAGGCGGATGCCGAGCCGGAATCGATGATCTTGCCCCAAGCGTAAGATGCGCCGGCTTGCACACCGTGGCTGAAGCGTTTCGTCACCTGCAGCTCGAGCGCATGAAAAATGGAATCGGAATTCCAAGTGGTAGCGGAGATCTGGCCTACGTTAGGGTTCAGGCGAGTCCCTGTTGCCGGCCAGACATAGCCTTGCGGAGTCAGAGTGGGCAGGACAATGTCGGCATCGTTCGTGAAATATGGCAGATGGACGCCGCGCGATCCTGTGTAGCCTACCTGCAGCACCGTATCGGGGAAGATTTCGTGCTGCGCGTTGACATTCCATTGCATGACGTAACTGCGTGGGGGGTTGGGCTGGATGTATGCGTAACGAAGCGTGGGCGTGGTCAGCAGCGGGAACGCGCCCTTCGGGAACGTGCCCTGCAGGCCCGAGGTGACGTTGCCTGATTCGAAGAACGGGGCGGAGAGAAGGCCCTCGAGCTCAAACAGATAGGGTAGAGGCAAGTTGTCGAAGATGCCGAATCCCCCGCGTACGGAAGTTTTTCCCTTGCTGAACGGATCCCAGGAGAAGCCCACGCGCGGTTCGAAATCGAGCTTGGTGGGATTGGCGAAGAACGGGTCCCCGAGATGCGGTGTTGTCGACGTGAGCGAGGGTAAGTTGGAGAGCTTGCCTTGCGCTTCGCTCGGCACGGTTGCAGCTTCATAGCGCAGACCCAAGTTGACGGTCAGATTGGGCTTGACGCGCCAGTCATCGAGGACATAGCCGCCGAAGATCGATTGGCGAATGGCGCGTGGTGTGATGACGCCTCCAATCGGCGCGTTAAACGATGTCGGCTGGTTCAGCAGAAAAGCCGCAACGGAACCAAAAATGAACTGGCCTTCCGGACTTGCCTTGCCGATTTCGTTGTCCCGTATGTTCTCAAAGGCGAATCCGAATTTCAGGGCATGAGTTCCCAAAGTCGTGAATGCGTCGTCGTAGAACTGGTAGGAGTTGTAGTGGAAATCGTATTCGCCGACTGCGCCGACGCCTCCCGGAAAGAGCGATAGTGCGCTGTTCGTGATGACACCAACCGGAACGCCGGGAAGGAAACCGAGCGATGTGTCCGCGGCTACGGGATTGATGGCGCTGAGCGTTTTGGGAGCTTCCGAGGAAACGCGGCTGAATCCCAGGCGCGCCGTATTTGCAAATTGGGGACCGAAGATGTGCGTCTCCTCCAGAATGGCAGCCTGACGGCGAGAGAAGGTCGCGATGATGTTGTTGTTAAAAGTGTCCGGCCCGGCGGTTTTTCCATCGTCGAACATATAAGTGCCGAAGAGCGTGTCCTTCTCGCTGACCGTGTAGTCCACGCGCGTCGTAAAGAAGTCCTCTCTTGTGTTTTGAGGCGTAGGGATACTAAAAAGACCGGTGTCGCCAGTTACGGATGTGTTGGGAACCGGGTAGAGCGCCAAATATGGCTGCACCTTCGGATCTACAGTGATGGTTTGTCCGGAGGCTAAGTGGCCGCTGCGAGCGGCGGGTGAGGGCACGATATCCAATTGTGTAGTTGTGAGACCCTGGCGGACGCCTTCGTAATCGCCAAAAATAAACAACTTGTCTTTCACAATAGGTCCGCCGGCATCCGCTCCGAACTGATTGCGGCGGAAAGGCGATTTTGCCTTATCAAAGAAGGCGCGGGCATCCAGTGCGCTATTGCGGATGAATTCGTAGGCAGAGCCGTGCAGCTCGTTCGTGCCGGAACGCGTGATGGAGTTGATGACGCCGCCGGCGGTGCGGCCGTAACTTGCCGGTGCGCTGTTTGTGACGACGGAGAACTCCTGCACAGCTTCGACACCGAGCACGACGCCGAGAATGCTGCCCGGCCCGGCGTTGGAGTAGTCGTTGATGCTGATGCCGTCGAGTCTGTAATTGTTCTCTTGCGGACGTGTTCCTCCGATGCTGAGCTGGGTACCAAGACCGCGGTTGGCGCGCTGGTTACTGATGCCTAGTGGGCTTTGATTCACTCCCGTAACTCCGGGCTGTAATGCAGCCAATTGTGTCCAGTCGCGTCCATTCAGTGGCAGTTCGCGGACGGTAGTGGAGTTAGTAACTGCATCCAGACTAGATGTCGCAAGCTCGATCGCAGGCGGCGTTCCCGTGACTTCGATTTTCGTTTGTACCGATCCGGGAGTTAGCTGGAAATCGACGACTTCTTGCGCACCGACAGTCACTACGACACCTGAGCGAACGATGGTTTCAAAACCGGAGGAAGACGCAGTGATCTCGTAAGTGCCGGGTACCAGATTGGGCGCGGAGTAAACGCCGTCTTCATTTACATCGACTGAGCGGATGACACCCGTTTCGGAGTTTTTTACGGCAATCTGCGCTTTTGCGATCACGGCGCCAGTGCTGTCCTTTACGGCCCCCGAGATGGTGCCTCCAGCGACCTGCGCCCGGCAAACAGAAGCGCTGAATAACAGAGCCGTTGTGACGGCAATTACGCTAGACGAAACTCGCATTTGGCCCTCCCGCCTGGAAAACTATCCTGCCAGGAAAACCTATCAGAGATCACTTTAACGAGGGATTAACCGGCTCCGCCAATTGTTCGTTATGCGAGATGAATAGGTCGTTCGCGGATGGCAGGGGCGTGGCGAAGACCCGCGCACGAGACGGTGAATTTTGCGAAACGAAGCTATTGTGGGTCACCGCGTCAGTGCGATTTTGCGAAAGGAAGCCACATTCGGCGGAAGCAGCAACCGCTTCCTTCGGTCGCGGCTCAGTTTGAGCGTGCGAAACGAAGCCAGGATCGATATCCGCTCGTTGTTCGGAGGCAGCGGCGTGAGTAGACGCATTTTGCGGAACGAAGCCACGGGCCTTTTGCAGGCGGCGGAGTTCGGTGAGTGATTTGTGGAAGCCGCGCTCGGCGGAGGTCATGAGGCGCAGGATGAGCGGAAGCAGGTTGAACCACTTGTCGAGGTTTTCTTCGTCGCTCATGGCGCGGACTTCGTATTTCCGCATGCGGCGG
>JAFAQG010000852.1 GCA_019246575.1 Acidobacteriaceae bacterium | reverse complement strand
GCGCGGCGACGTTCATGATCCTCGGGAATTTGTGCACGCGCGGATGCGGATTCTGCTCGGTGCCGAAGGGCTCGCCTTCTAAGAAGGAGTTTTTTCTCGATCCCGCCGAACCGCAGCAGGTGGCGGAGATGGCGGCCGAGCTGAAGCTGAGATACGTGGTGATCACTTCCGTGAACCGCGACGATCTCGAGGATGGCGGGTCGCATCATTTTGCGAAGACTGTGCAATGTTTGCGGAAAGCGCTGCCTCAGGCGCGAGTTGAGGTACTGACACCCGATTTCTGCGGTGATCTGGATGCTGTCGCGCGCGTGCTCGATGCCGGCCCGGATGTGTTCAACCACAACATGGAGACCGTTAAGCGACTCTACCGGCGGGTTCGGCCGCAGGCGAACTATGAGCAATCACTACGCGTGCTTCGATTCGCAAAGCGCTACCGGCCTGACGCGCTGACAAAATCCGGGCTGATGGTTGGCTTAGGGGAATCCCTCGAGGAAGTACAGGAACTGCTGCGCGATCTTCACGGCGCGAACGTGGATGTCGCGACGATCGGACAGTATCTGCAGCCCACGCGGCGAAACCTGCGTGTCGCGGAGTTCATCGCGCCCTCTCAGTTCGGTGCGTATCGCGAATACGGCCTTTCAGTCGGACTGAAAAACGTGTTTAGCGGGCCATTCGTTCGCAGCTCCTACATGGCCGATCACGTCAGCGAGACTGCGCGCCTCGATGCGTAATTTGGCCCAAGCGTTCGGGCCGTATCAGCGACGTGTTTTCTTATATGCGCTGCTCTCGATATGTTCGGCTATTCTGCTGCTGCTGATCTTTCCTAAATTCGATTTGCGATTTCTTGCGCCCGTCGCGCTGACGCCGCTGTTGTTCGTCATGGCGCGAACGAATGATGGGTGGCAGCGGTTTGCTTTCGGTTGGGCGGCTGGAATCTTCTACTGGTTTTTTCTGTGTACGTGGATTCAATTTGTGTTGGAAGTACACGGCGGGATGGGGCGGTGGGGCGGCTGGGCGTCCTTTCTGCTGTTTGCGATTTTGAAAGGCATTCACCTGGGCCTATTCAGCTGCTTTGCCGGGCCGATCATGCGGACGCCGTACGCGGTACCTGCGGTGGCAGCGCTGTGGACCGGCATTGAACGGACACACGGCACGTTCGGGTTTGCGTGGCTGGATTTGGGAAACGCAGGTATCGACATGTCGCTGCCATTGCGGGTTGCGCCATTTGTAGGCGTGTACGGCGTGTCATTCACTTTCGCGATGCTGGCGGGGGCCGTGGCATGCGTTCTGCTGCGCTACCCGCGCCGGTATCTCGCGCCTCTGCCGGCGCTCGCGCTGCTATGGGCTTTGCCTACTATTCGGGAAGGTGCGCCTGCGGGTGACCAAGCGCTCCTCATTCAACCGAACATCGATCCCGAGATTCAGTGGACCAGTCTGCTTCAGCTGAGAACAGAAAAGCAGCTGACCTTTCTTTCGAATGCGATCGCAGCGCCGCTTGTGATCTGGCCGGAGTTGCCGGCCCCGCTTTACTTTTACAGCGATCCGGATTTTCGCGAGGATGCTTTTGCGATCGCGCAGCGACATGGCGATTTTATCTTCGGGACAGTTGCTTATACGCCCGACAAGCATCCGCTCAATTCGGCGGTTTTGGTGGGCGCGAACGGGAAAGAGATTGGGCGGTACGACAAGATCGACCTGGTTCCGTTCGGGGAGTTTGTGCCGCCTCTGTTCGGATGGGTGAACCGCATCACGGACGAGGTCAGCGATTTCGTGCCCGGTCACGACATCAAGGTTCTGGGGGCCGCACGCCACCGCTTTGGCGTGTTTATCTGTTATGAATCGGCGTTCCCCGATCTCGTGCGCCAGTTCTCGAAGCAAGGCGCGGATGTTCTGGTGAACATATCGAATGACGGGTATTTCGGACACACCGAAGCGCGCGAGCAGCATCTATTGTTGGTTCGCATGCGCGCTGTCGAGAGCCGGCGGTTCGTTGTTCGATCCACGAACGATGGGATTACGGCTGTGATCGATCCTGCCGGACGCATCCGGAAGATGTTGCCCCCGTACCATCAAGTGGCTGCAGTGGTGTCCTATGGGGGCGTTTCCGCAGCGACGTTCTATGCGCGTCACGGCGACTGGTTTGCGTGGACGTGCCTAGTCGTGGGTGTGGGGCTGGCGCTTAACAAGATGCGCCGGCGGGCCAGCGCGGAACGAGATTAACTTCTTATACTAGGTCGATGCACACCAGCACAATCGAACGCCCGCTCGGTTTTAATACACGCGCGCTTCACGCCGGTTATGACCCGGATCCGACGACGCACGCGCGAGCAGTACCGATTTATCAGTCGACATCTTTCACGTTTGAGAACAGCGATCACGCCGCACGGCTGTTTTCATTACAAGAGTTCGGCAACATCTATACGCGGATCATGAATCCCACAAGCGCGGTGCTGGAGGCGCGTGTGGCATCGCTCGAGAATGGTGTGGCGGCGCTGGCTTTATCGAGCGGGCAAGCAGCGCAGTTTCTGACCCTGACGACCATCGCCGCTCCGGGCGATCAGATCGTCACTGCGAGCACACTGTATGGCGGCACGTACACGCAATTCGATGTGACGATGCGACGGCTGGGATATGACTTCGTCTTTGTCGACCCGGACGATCCCGAGAACTTCCGCAAAGAATTACTCCCAAAACGAAGCTCCTGTATGGAGAGACGATCGGGAATCCACGTTGCAATGTGTTGGATATAAGAGCGGTAGCGGACATCGCTCACGAGAATGGGATTCCGCTGGTTGTGGACAACACGTTTGCGACGCCCTATGTGACGCGTCCGATCGATTACGGCGCCGACATTGTGGTTCATTCGCTGACGAAATTCATGGGCGGGCACGGAAACTCGATCGGCGGAATCATTGTCGACAGCGGGAAATTTCCATGGAACAACGGCAACTTCCGCCAGTTCACGGATCCGTCGCCGGCGTATCATGGCCTGCGCTTCTGGGACACGTTCGGCAACATTAGTTTCATCATTAAGGCTCGCGTGGAGGGGTTGCGCGACATCGGGCCGTGCGTCAGTCCGTTCAACTCATTCCTGTTTCTGCAGGGTGTGGAAACGTTGAGCATTCGTATGGACCGGCACCTGGAGAACACGCTCGCCGTTGCGCAGTACCTGGAGAAGCACGACATGGTCGAGTGGGTGAAGTACGCTTCCCTGCCCTCGAGTTCGTATTATGACGTCGCGCAGAAGTACACGCCGAAAGGCGCCGGGGCGGTATTCTCGTTCGGGTTGAACGGCGGCTACGAAGCGGGCAAGAAATTCATCGATAAGCTAAAAATTTTCTCGAACCTGGCGAACGTGGGCGATTCGCGCAGCCTGGTTATTCATCCTGCTTCTACGACTCATCAACAGTTAGCAGATGCGGAACAGCAAGCCGCGGGAGTAACTCCGGAGTTAGTCCGGTTGTCGATTGGCCTGGAGGATCTGGACGATATTATTTGGGATCTCGATCAGGCGCTGGGATGAGGCGGGGGGCCGCTCGACGGGGCATGGAGGCAGCTGAAACCAGCCCGGCTGCGCCCCAATCCGCGGGGTGACTTACGCGCGAGCGACCGAAGGGCGGCGGCAGTTCTTTGATGTCGAAATTCACGGAATCACCATGTACGGTCACGAACGTATGTTGGAAGAACCAGCCGCTCTCGTATTGCTTATTTCCTCGAAGATGCCCGCCCGAGCTCGCAAACGAAAGATAAGTTACTCCGTTCAAATCGAAACGCAGCATTTCGTGAATATGGCCCGCGATCACGTAGCGGACGCCGTATCGTTCAGCCATTTGCTGCAGGCGAAAGCCGCGGTTGCGGAGGACTGTATTCAAAATCCACGAGGGGCGATGTGAAACGACAAACTTTATGCGTTGGGTTGCGTGCGTGCTGAGATCCTTTTCCAGATACGCGAGTTCGCTGTCGGAAAGTTGATCGGTCCGGCTGTTATCCAGCACGGTGAAGTGCGCCTGCTTGAAGTCGAAGCTGTAATGCAGAGCGCAGGACGTATATTTCTGGAAGGCTTGAGCCGAGGCCTGCGACCACACGTCGTGATTCCCGGGCGTGAAGAAGATCTTGTAACGCCGGAACGGCTGGATTTGACGCATGACACGACGCCACTCCACATCGATGGCGCCGTCGTGATAGCCCTCGATGGTATCGCCGACATTGAGAACGAAGCTGGGATGATCGGCGTCTGTTTCCCGCCAGGCCTGCTCGTAGACACCGGGAACAGCGCTGCCGGTGCGGTCGCCGAGTATTACGAATGTGAAAGAGTCGGTCGGGGAGGTGTAAATGGCGAACGCTCCTGCTGCGAGCAGGAGCGACACCAAGGCCGCACGCGTCAATTCCCATGATAGACGGCATGAGCGACGAGGAACTCCTATTCAGATGTCAAACAACTGCGAACGTTGCGTAGCTTGACGTTCTAATTTAGCCCATTTCAGGCAGCTTGAGCGATGTGCTCAGGTTCGCCGGGCAGATTTTGCGAAACGAACCCAGGTTCAATATGAGGATCGGCCGGATTTGAAGGAACGAAGCCAGGATCGGCGGAAGCAGCAACCGCTTCCTTCGGCCGCGGCTCAGTTTGAGGGTGCGAAACGAAGCCAGGATCGATATCCGCTCGTTGGGACTCGCGGCTCGGTAACGGTGCTGATGGTTCGGAGGCAGCGGCGTGAGTAGACGCATTTTGCGGAACGAAGCCACGGGCCTTCTGCAGGCGGCGGAGTTCGGTGAGTGATTTGTGGAAGCCGCGCTCGGCGGAGGTCATGAGGCGCAGGATGAGCGGAAGCAGGTTGAACCACTTGTCGAGGTTTTCTTCGTCGCTCATGGCGCGGACTTCGTATTTCCGCATGCGGCGG
>JAFAQG010000846.1 GCA_019246575.1 Acidobacteriaceae bacterium | reverse complement strand
GGGCAGCCGCTCTATTCGGAGTACCAGTTGGCTGCGCTAGATCTTGCCGTCAAGGCGAATCAGGACGCGCATTTGGTCACTGACAAGGAGATGGAGGACCTACGGGAGCTCATGCGTCAACAGGCGAGACGGCAGATCGCGGCTAGTCCCCTGGCAGTCCAATTCGGCAGCGCCAGTCCGGACAAGGCCTACGTCGAGGCTTACGTCGATGCCATGATGGTGGAACTGACCTGGTGCATCTCCCACTTCTCTGGCCTCTTAAATCGCTGGTTCACGCTACTAAAGGTGAAGGACGAAGACTTTGCGGTCGGACCCAATAACATGGACTTTGCGGCGGTATACAATGCCACAGTTCCCGAGTCTATTAAAGCCCGGAATAATGCCCTGCTCGGGCCGACAGGCTGGGGCTATTAGCGATTCGGCCGTATCTCAAACTCTTATCGACATGAACCTCAGAGCGGGAATCGACACTCACGATCCGGATTTTCATCTTATTGTCAAACTCAACTTGCCGTTCGACGACCGGGACCGAGCCATCGCGGTGTTGCGCGCCATCGAGGGTTCCGCGCGGGAGAAGCTGGATCCGTCTCGCTGCTTCGGCATTGAGCGTGTTTCGGACCAGCCGGACGACGACCGGCGACTCGTGGTCCGGGATCTCCGGCTGAATCTGCTGGTCGGCTTTGGATTGCGGTTCTTCATGGGGTCGCTGGAACGCAGAACCGACGAAGAACCAGTCCCCAATTTCCCGCCCGGCGGTGTGTTCCGACCGCGCAAGCCACGGCGGTTCGGAATCATTGATCGCTCTGTGCCGATGTATCTGCGGACGATGAGCGCCAGCGGAGACCGGGATTTCGTCGCCAAACGCCTGACCAAAACGTTAGGGCGGGAAGGGTCTACGGAAGAGGTCGACCAAGCCTATCGCGAATGGCTTGGGCGATCAGAATCCGACCTGATTCTGCTCTTCGAATCGGATAATCTTTTCCTCGTGATTGACTTTTGGGATGCGGTCCGCAGGGCTGCCGTACTGCCGTTCGGACTCGAGGTGGTCTGTGCGCAGCAAGGGCTTCAACGAGGCGATGGCCGTGACCACACGGGCTTCCATGACGGGATCAGCAACTTGCAGGATAAACTTCGCACCGATCCCCAGTATTACCGAACGAAGGTGTATCTTCCTCATCCGGCCCCCGCTTACCCCGGCGATCCCGACTGGAGCCGCGATGACTCTCGCTACGACGGCGGGACCTATCTGGTGCATCGCAAGTACATCGAGCACCTGGACCGTTGGAATGCCGATTCGTTCGAAGTCAAAGACCGGTATGGACGGGTTTTCCGCGGTGAGGAGGCGCGCCTCCATGCGATCGGCCGGGACCGCGAATCCGGGCGGGTCATCAGCCGCGCCAACGGAAAACTGCTCGACTCTGAACCGGACGGAACGGAAGTCAACCTCAGCTATGACGAAGGGCATGTGCTTAAAGCGCGGGGCGGCGTGACTGCTCCGTTCGGCGCTCCGTTTCCGCCGCTCTCCGGAAACCAGACGAACGTCTTCAACACACAGGACATTCGCGTCCGCCGTCGCGGCGTGAACTTCTGCGAGATCGACCCGTCAACGGGCGAGATCGTCTACGGGCTACATTTTATCTGCTACCAGAACAACATCCAGCAGACGGGATTTGAGTTTATCAACAACGTGTGGCTGCTAAATCCGATGTTCCGCAAGAGCACCGACGGCTTATTTAACCCCGAGGCCGGAGTCATCGAGCCAATCGAAGGCTGCTACTACTTCATTCCGCCCGAGCACCGCGAGTATCCGGGCGAGGTGTTCTTTGAATAAGGAGGCACTAGTGAACGGGTTGACGGTCGTGCATTTCGGTTCCGTCCGGTTCGCGGGAGGGAGTTACCAGAAAGCGTCCGGTAGCGGGAACTGGACGGTGCAGCCGATCGCGGGTTTCGGCCAGGCGATCGGCCCGCCGCTCGGCCAGGTTCGCATTCAGTTCGTGGTCGCGCTGAGCCAGCCGTATGCTGTGCTGCTCACGCCGTGGCGAACCGAGAACACGCCGATGCTGGGAGCCAACTATGGCGATACGGACGAGAACGGGTTCGTGGTCCACTTGTTCGAGCCGGTCGCGTCAAGAACGCTACAAAATGGGAATTTTGCGTTTGCCGTGCTGGTCGGTGAGTTGTAAATATTGCAAAGAGAGGATTTTGTCGTGAACCCATCGATGAATGAAGATGACCGCAAACAGATCGCCGTGGAATTGTTGAGCGCCGGTGCCGACGAGGAGTATCTATCGCCCGAACGCGAGACCGCACCTGCCGCGCTGGCCGCAGCAGCGGGACCGTCCATCCAGTTCCCTGATGGACTCGACCCCCGGCCCCGCGAATTCAATGAAGAGCCCAGCCCCACAGATGCGCTTCCCAAGGCTGACGTGGTTGTCGTCACCTGGACGGTCGCCGAGCATCGCGCCCTGGCCGACGTGCTCACGCCGGGGTTCCCGCCGACAAGCTGGTATCGCTATACGCGCAATTACGCCCAGTATCATAGCAAGATCCGTCCGGGTGCTCCGGCAGATAAAGGAAAACGGCTAGGCACGTACTTCGTCACCGAAATCGACCGTAAGACGGTGCTCTGCATCAAATCCGAACTGCACCTGAATCAGGACAGCATCCAGAGCAAGACGCATCCGGGCACGGCCACGCTGCCTGTGAAAGACTTCTTCCGCCAGATTATCGGAGAAGCTTCTCCCGGCAGTGTGCTCACTGTCGGCACGAGTGGGGGCACGTTTGAGTCCCATGGTTTAGGCGACGTGGTGGTGACCCGCAGCGCCAAGTTCCGCCTGAACGATGAATTCAAAAATGAGCTGTTCAACGGCAGGCAGTACAACAGTAACTGGAAAATCCCGGATGACCACGTCGATGACGCTCTGAAGATCATGCAGGGCTTCTCGAAGAATCTTATAGAGCCAGCATTCGCGCCGCCTACGAAGCGTTACAAGTTCAAGGGCAAACCAATTCCCCCTGCCAAGAACACGCCTCAGATCCACTTCGATGGAAGGAATGGCATCCCCGAGTTCCACCCCATTCTGACCACGGATTTCTTCGAGTACGGCACTTCCGCGAACCATCTCGACAAAGAAGGCATCGCGGTCGAAATGGGGGATGCCGTACTCGGCCTAGTCGCCGAGGAGATGGGCGGCCAGGCGCCGAACTGGGCCGTCGTCCGCAACCTCTCAGATCCGGTAATCAACGCCGATCTGCAAACCTCGCCACGACCAATCAACATGCAGACGCACTGGGCGGTTTGGTACTACGAAACATATGGGTATTGGACCAGCTTCATGGGAGCTCTGGCAACATGGGCTATAATTGCTGGGCTGTAGGTGCAACATGGCCGATAACCGTATTCCGACCGAAGTGGAACTGGTATACGAAGTAATGCCGTGCTTAGCAGTCCACGCCGCGCAACTGCCGAAGGATGTCCAGCCCCACCCCTGTACCTACTTTCGAAAGTGGGGCACTTATCACAGTTACGACTACGTCGAAAACGGCCCGCCGAAGCAACGCGGCATTGTACAGGATGCTTGTTATTTGGGCCGCGCTCCTCTAGTACCGGAACTGCTGAGCGGCTGTCGGAAAGCTCCTATCATGGCGGTCGGCATTAACCCCAACCTGCCCGGCTGGTGGCCGTTTAGCCGCAATTCACTGAACCCGCTGTTTGATGATTACAAGCAATACGCCCACTACTTCCGCTATCGCGGCGTGGATAAACTCCAACTGCCGAAAGCGGATTACGAGAAGTACGGCGGAGGCTCCGACGACAGTCCGTTTTCCGACTTCGAGCTGAACGTTCCGGAAGATCAGAACGGCAAACGGCCGATCGATGTCGAATTGCAAGACCAGCAAATGTACGAGAAGTATCAGGAGCTTCTCGACGCGCTAGCCGAACGCCAGGGGTGGCAGGGGCACAAGCTTGTGGTCGGCGAGGATTTGGCGTACGGCAACATGGTTGCTTGCCCCTCGGCGAAGTGGTCCACGCAGCCCACTGTAGGTCTTCCGGCTCAGCTCATCATGAGCACGGACGAGCGGAACGGAATTGTGACGGAATGCTTTCGGGAGCGCCGGTACTTCTTGCGCCAGCTTTTCCAGTCTCTCCCTTCCATTCTGCTCGCCTTCAGCCAGAACACGGCCAACGCGCTGCTGAACGAGGTCCGTCCGCATCTGGTTGGCGATGTGCCCAAACCCAACGCGTCGGTTGCCGATCTGATGAAGATGAACGTGCGTCTGCGGTTCGGAAAGCTGAGCGACGGCAGTGTGGTGGAGGCGCGGATTCTGTTTGCTCCGCATCCCACAGGAGATAAACAGCACTACGAGGCCGCCAAGCCCACCGTCATCGGTCAACTCGCTGAAGAGGCGGAAGCAGGCCGGCTCGCCTACAATCCGAACACCAAACATCTGGCCCGCGTGCGCGGCGCGTGCGTCTTCTGTACGATGCTCGAAATTGGCCCTTGTGACTATATCGAGGAAATCGAGCCCCTTGCCCTGACAGCGGGACTCACCTCTGCGGGGATGCTCCCGACGGAGGTATTGACGGAAAAGAGGGCCCAAGCCGCCATGTTGAACGAATTCATCCAAAGCGTTCCATCGGTGGAATTCGCCTGGGCGGAATCCGACGACCAATAACTTCACGGAGGTTTGCATGCCTGTACCGTCCGCCTCGGGTGGCGTTTTCTTCTTTGATCTGTACGGAACTCTGTTAGCGGAGCTCCCGAATAGGTTTGTCCCTGTTCCCGGCATCGGCGATTGGATGTTGCTGGCCGAATCGAACCGTCTGGGTGTACTCGCGAACCTCCGGGCGGGTCTCCATTTCAGCGATCTCCGATTGTTGTTGGAGGATGCCCAACTGATCGACTCGTTCGACCCGCGCCTGTTGATTGCCGCCTCCGATCTGCCGGTTCCCTTGCCGAACGCTGGCGCGTTCGCTGTCGCAGCCGCGCTGGCTGGCCGGCTGGCGAGCGAATGCACGTTCGTCAGCGCGGATCCCGCATTGCTCGCCGCGGCTCAATCCGCCGGCATGCGCACGGAGCATTTCGACTTGGCCGAAGTCGAAGCGACCACCGCCGGGCTCGCAGCCGCAGGGGAGCCTGAGCCCGCATTGGCTGCTGCTCGCGCCACCACGAAAGACGAGGGCCCCACGTTCATCCTGCGGGGCCGCATCGTCACGATGGATGAGACGGGCGATGATGTAATTCCTCGCGGCGCGCTCATCGTCAGCAAGGGAAGGATCGTTCATATCCTGAAAGGCAACGAAAAACCGCCGGACAAATTCGCCGATGCCACGGATGTCGATACCAAGGCGACCCTCTATCCCGGCCTGCTCGACCTTCACAACCACTTCGCCTATAATGCGATTCCACTCTGGAAGGTGCCGAAGAAGTTTGACGACCGGAATCAGTGGCCGAGGCACCAAGACTATAAACCGTGTATCTCCCTGCCGACGACGGCCCTAGCTTCTCATCCCGACACCGCCACGGCGCTCGTCCGCTACGTTGAGGTGAAGGCCGTAATGGGCGGGATCACCACCGGACAGGGAATCCGGACGCATGTTGACGGAGGTCCCAAATTGTTTCGCGGCATCATGCGGACTGTCGAGCAGACCGACGACGAGCGGCTGCCCGAAGCTCGCACCAACGTCCTCGACCTCTATGCCAAGGACAAGAGCAAGGTCCTGCAGTTTCGGAACGGGCTGAAAAATTCCACAGCATACTTCTACCATCTTTCGGAGGGCGTCGACGATTCGGCGTATCAGCACTACATCGATCTCCGCGATAACGATTTGATTCAAGAGTCGCTCGTCGGAATCCACTCACTGGCGCTGAAGCCGGTGGATCTGAAAAACATGGCGACTCAGTCCGCCAAGGTCGTCTGGTCGCCTTTCAGCAACCTGCTGTTGTACGGACAAACCCTAGACCTCAAGGCTCTGGTCAAATCGAAAGTGCGGTTCTCGATCGGGTGCGACTGGGCACCGACCGGGAGCAAGAACCTGCTTCAGGAGTTGAAGATCGCCCGCTTCGAAGCAAAACGCCAGGGAGCCGACCTGGACGAAAAAACGCTGGTCAAAGCCGTGACCTGCTGGGCCGCCGAGATCGTCGGATGGCAGGATTGGCTGGGAACGATCCGCGAAGGGGCACTCTGCGATGTGATTGCCATCCAGGGAACCTCGGGCGATCCATACCGGCAGTTGATTAACGCCACGGAAGCAAACGTCGCGCTTGTCGTGGTGAATGGCATCCCTCGGTACGGCGATGGGGATCTGATGCAGTCGCTCCGGTTCGACCCCAAGCGGCCGCTGGAAAGGGTCAAGGTTGCCAGCGCGGATAAAATGCTGTATTTGTATCGCGAGGACAACACGATCGTCACGATGCCCTTCAAAGATGCGCGCGCCACCTTGAAGGACGCCATGTCTGACCTCCAGACCTTCGCCAACAACTCGAAGGCGAACCTCGCAGCGCTCGCCGACGACGACGAGCCACCCGCCTTCACGGTGGATCTCGACATGGCTCCTCCCTTCGATGATGACGACGCTCCCGTACTGACCGCTGAGGCGGCCCTCGCCGCGGATTTCACTAAAATTGCGGATTCGATTCCCCTCGACTCTCCAGAAGTGGGTGCCGACGATTACTGGGACCGTCTCAAGAACCAGAGCAACCTACCGGAAGATTTGGCCAAGGAGTTACAAAATGCCTACCCATGAAGATCTGAAGAAGTATCCCCGCATTGCGGTTCGCGTGGCGAGCAAGGAGGAGGAGGAGGAGGCCCGCCGCGTGTTCGCCCAGTTGGAAGGGAACGAGATCCACGATGAGTACCAGGATGTCATTACCGGATATGCCTCTCCCGAAATCTACAATGCCCTGTTGGA
>JAFAQG010000841.1 GCA_019246575.1 Acidobacteriaceae bacterium | reverse complement strand
GCGCATCGTCGGATACCAGGGTGAATCGCTGCGCTGAAGCATCCACCTCCAGTCGCACTGGAACGGCACGAGAACCCACGTCAGTGCTCCCATAGCTGCAGCAAGGTGCGCAACCATTGTGTCTACGGTGATGACGAGATCTAGACCGGCGATGTGGCCGGCGGTCGTCAGCACAGCCTCATTTGCGTCCTGGAGATCTTCGACATCGCCGTCAAGCGCTCGAACATGCCTTCTCGCCTCCCCGGCTTGCAAGCTGAAAAATCGGACATCGCGGTTGCGGTCAACGTCGAGTATTTCGGACAGGAATTGCAGCGGTAGGCTCCGCGCCGGATTGTATTGGCTCGACTCCCAAACCAACCCAACGCGAAGGCCGCCGGTCCCGCGCGATGTACCGTCAGTTGTATGACGGCTCGCGCGAATGTAGGGAACGCACCGCGGGATTGTTTCCAGCGTGGTCCTGAATATGCGTGGCAACTCCGTCACTTCGACCTGCGATTCCCAATGCGGCTCCGGACTGCCCCACGTGAAAATGTCGTTACCCAATGCGGATTCCTGCATCAAACACAGGAGGGCCGGCTGGCTTTCGATAGCAACAAATGGGCATATGGAGCGAAGCATCGGAGCGTAACGAATGAACTGCAGGGTGTCGCCTAACCCATGCAGACACCGGATCAGAATGCGTTTTCCAGCTAGCGGCTTCCCGTCCCAGAACCGGTGTGGATCCGGCTTGCCGCGAGCGGCAATGGCGTCGCTTTCACACCATGCCGATTCGAAGTCTCCCAGCAGCATGTGGCAATTCCAGCGTGCTGCTGCGCACGAGTCCGCATCGTACCCAAATTGCTCGGCCCGATGCAGCGCCTCGAGGGCTTCCGGTATTCTCATGTTCCTGATAAACTCGACAGCAGTACCAAACGTCCCTGCGGCCGTTAAACCGTTTATAAGAGGCACCCTCTGAGTAGATCGTCCGTTAAAAGGTTTGTAGAATTTGCTCTTAAGATGCATACAAAAAATTGACCGGATCTGCGTCTGTTAATGATGCAGTACTTGGAGATTAACGTGAGCACAATTCCGTTTGAAAAGGCCCTTACAGGCCAGGAGCTTAATTCAGCTGGATCGACGCGCCCTAAAATCGTTGTCGCGGACGATCATCATCTCGTCCTGGATGCGATTTCGTATATGGCCGCTTCCGAATTCGACGTGCAAGCGGTGGACAGCCTCCGCGCACTTGAGGATACGGTGGATAAATTCAACCCGGAGCTCGTCATCCTGGATATTCGCATGCCGGATGGTGATGGTATTGAAGCTGGACGGCGTATTCTGCAAAGGCGTTCCGGTTTGAAGCTTATGTTCCTGTCCATGCACGCGGAACCGCGCTTCGTCAAACGCGCTTTCGATGCCGGCGCACTGGGCTACATTTCAAAACGCGCGCCTGCCGAGGAAGTCATGCAAGCGATCCGAACCGTGCTTTCGGGCACTCGGTTTGTCGGTTCACAGTTAGAGTTCTCGGAGCACGACGGACTCGGCTCGGATGAGGAATTGACAGAGCGGCAGAAAGAGGTTCTTAGGCTCATTGCGCAGGGCTGCTCAGCCAAGGAGATCGCGAACCAGCTGAACATCTCCGTGCGCACCGCGGAATTCCACAGGGCGGCCATCATGGAGCGTCTGAAGCTGCACTCGACTGCGATGATGACTCGTTACGCTGTGGAACGCGGGTTGGCGTAACTTGCAGTTCAATTAAGCGCCGCAGCAGTGAGTTGGTTCGCGTGGGCGGTTCTGTCGGCTGTATTTGCCGCAGCCACCGCCATATTGGCAAAAATCGGCGTCGCGAACGTTGACCCGAATCTGGCCACTGCGTACCGAACCAGCGTCGTCGTAGTATTTGCTTGGGCCATCGCGTTCCTCGCACGTCAGCCCAATACGTTCCGAGTCAGCTCCCCAGCGACTTGGGTGTTTCTCACGCTATCGGGTCTCGCCACGGCACTCTCATGGTTGTGCTATTTTCGCGCTCTTCAGCTTGGGCCCGCATCTCGGGTCGCGCCGGTCGACAAATTCAGCGTCATCCTCGTGATTGTTTTTAGTGCTACCTTCCTGCACGAAAAACTGACGTGGGGTAAGGCCCTTGGTGGCGTGCTCATTGTTTCCGGCCTAATTACTGTGGCTTTTGATTAGCGCAGCGGATGCCCAGATCTCGGAATTAAGGGCAGGATAATGGCGGACGGATAGCCCTTTTCATGCATAATCGTCTGCTTGGCCTTCAGCATTTTGGTTTCCTCCCCGTTCGGCCGCGCGGTATTCAGGTTGCGATCGAATCGCGGAAAATTGCTGCTGGAAATCTCCACTCGTATACGATGGCCCGCAGCAAATAGGTAACTGGTCGCCCCCGTATCAACGCTGATCTGATAAGCGGTATTGCGGCGAACGAAAACGGGCTTATCGAGCGAAAGCCGGTAACGCAAGCGCTGGATGCCATCCGTCACCAGGAGAGGTGTCCCGTCGGGTTGAACGTCTACCAACTTAGCGGTGAAATCGGTGTCGTTTGTGGATGTCGAGACATAGAGTACGGTCCGCACTGGCCCTGTCACCTCGAGTTCTTCGGGCAGCGCTGGCGAAGTATAGACCAGAACATCAGGACGCCTTTCGACGGTC
>JAFAQG010000667.1 GCA_019246575.1 Acidobacteriaceae bacterium | reverse complement strand
GGTCTCCAACCAGAGTTGGTAGACCCGATAGGAGCTGGGTGACTAATTTCGAACGCTCAGTGCTGAGCTGGTGGTTTAACCGGAGCTGAACTGCTCTTGGCTGCACTGGAAGAGGCTGCAGGAGCTGCGGGCGATCTCGCAAGGGATGGCGGTTTTGCCGCACCGGTGCCAAAGAACGCGGGATCCTGAACTTGGATTTTATACTTATCGGTTTCCTGCTTCATCAGCGCCTGACTCTTTTCGGCCGCCAGAGTCTGCTCAATCTGGGGCCGGGCCTGCTCGAACGGCTCCTTCGTGCGACTGTCGAGCTTCAAAATATAAAATGCATTCTGCAGGCGAATTGGCTCCGAAACTTGCCCCGGCTGCAGCTTATTGAATACGACATCCTTTACATCGGACGGGAGGTTCGGCATGGCGGGGTTCAACGGCCCCAACTTGCCGCCGTTGGCCGCTGATTGCGGGTTGTCCGATTCCGTGCGAGCAAGGGTCGCAACGTCTGCTCCGCCCTTAATCTTTTTCTCCAGATCATCGGCCTTATTACGCGCCTCCTGCTCCGTGCGCTTGACGCCTCCGGCAGTAGCCGGCGTGCCCGGCGGAGCGAAAGCGACCATGATTCCGCTGACATTCGCAATATCGAACTGGTCCTGATGCGTGTTGTAATACTGCTGAGCGTCGGGAGCGGGCTGAGTGTTCGAAGCAGCCAACTTGCTCATATACGCATTCCCGAGAATCTGCATACGAGCGACCTTCAGTTGATCTTTCCAGGGCTGCTGCTCATCCAACTTTTGTGCTGTTGCCTGCTGAGAAAGATCGGACAGCATATAAACCTGCTGCAGCAGCGCTTCCAAATTAGCGCTGGATCGCCGCTGGTTCTCAGGAATGAGCTTCAACAACTCGGCAGCTTCTCTGGCCGAGATCTGCTTTCCATTGATAACTGCGACAATTTTGTTCGGCTCGGCCGCGGCTACGCCCTCCGGACCTCTCGGTTGTGATGACGCGGCCGGCGATGTTGCCGGTGCGGGACTCTGAGGCGCCGGAGCAGTTTGCGTTGCGGGCTTGCTCTGAGCGGCGGGTGTGGTCTTTGCTGCTTGCGACCATGCCAACGAGGCGCAGCCGGCAAATACTAATAAGATACTGCTCTTCATTTTAGTGATGTTTGTAAACCTTCACTCTAACATGGCCAGACAAGCGTCAGCCCAAGAATGCTACTGAATAACTTGGGCTCTCTTCAGGTTAGCGGCGGCCTTCTCTTTTGCAGCGCTGCTGATTTGTATGTTGTTGATGACTTGCACCGCACCCGCAGCCCGGGCCATTCGCGTGGCCGATCCTTTGTGCTGTATCACGTTCGTCGTGCCTTCCCAGGTAACGACGCCGCGCTGAACGTGGAACTTGAAGCCATCCTTCCCGATCTTCGACTTGGCCAGCTTGGCGCGGATGGTTGCGTCGATCTGGGCATCGCTCACGGTCGCGCCACGTTGAATCGCGGTAGTCTTCCGCGTTGTAGTCGTCGCGCCCGCGCTCAACGAGCCAACGGCAATCAGAAGCGGCAATAGCAAGAGAACTGTAGAGAGACGTCGCATAATTCACCTATATGGGTCGTCTAAGTAGTGCGATCTCGAACGTATAATTCGCACCCGGAATGGCAAGACGCTTCGGAACCTGCGACGAGAGCCGGGCTTCACTCGCGCGGCGAAGCTGCCGCCGTGAACTGAAACCCGCCCTTGGCCATGCGGGTCCCGCGATTCACGTAGTCGAGCCAGCTCAGGGTGGTGAAGAAAGCGGTCAGCAGTAGCGCGAGAAATCGCAGCCACCGTACAAAGGCCAGGTGGACAGCGGCATCGAGGAGCGCCATAACGACAAACACAATTTGAAAGAACGTGCTAATTTTTCCGAGTATTGAGGGCAGGAATGTGCGAACGTTTCTGAACATCCTGAGCAGGAGCGCACCGCTGACAATTACCACGTCCCGCGCCATGACCAGCACCACAACCCACGCTGGAATCACTGCCGCGTACGCCAGTGCAAAGAATAAGGTGACAAGCATTATTTTGTCCGCCAAAGGGTCAAGGATCACACCGAGCTTGCCCGTCACGCCAAGCCGTCGAGCGGTGTAACCGTCAAGCCAGTCCGTGATCCCGGCAACGGCCACAAGCATCATCGCTTCTGGATAGCGGAGGTGTACGACTAACCAGGCGAGGCTGGGGGCGGCAAGCAGCCGAAAAAACGTGAGTGCGTGGGGGATAAGTCGCAAACCGGAATTATGACCGCCGCGACTTCAGTATTACGCAGCGCCTGCGGCGCGCATTGTGCGGCGATCGAGTGTGACGACTTCAAACAGAGATGAATCGGCCATGATCTTGTTCACGAGAGCGACATGCATCGCATGTCCGGCCTTCTCCGCAACGACGAGTCCAAGCAATGGTTTTCCAATGAGAGCTAAATCTCCGATCAAGTCGAGCGCCTTGTGCCGGCAGCATTCGTCGGCAAAACGGAGACCAGCGGGATTCGCGATCCCGTCTCGCGTAAAGCAAATCGCGTTCTCCAGATTTGCGCCGCGGATGAGTCCCATGTCTCGCATCTGATCGAGCTCGTATTCGAAGCCGAAGGTACGTGCAGGGGCGATTTCGTCTGCATACGCCTCGGGCGTAACGTCCATTTCTAAATGCTGGTCACCAACAAGCGGGTGATTGAAAAACGTGTGGCAGCGAAGCTGGAACTGATCGGAAGGCAAGATGGCGACACGCTTTCCGTTCGACTCGACGGTTACGGGCTGCACGATCCGAAGGTAGCGCCGGGGCTTCCGGTACTGCCGCAGGCCCGCGCGGCGCAGCAGATCGACGAAAGGCAGGCCGCTTCCGTCGAGAATCGGGAGCTCGAGATTGTCGAGCTCGACGAAGAGGTTGTCGATCCGCATGCTGTAGACAACACTCAACAGGTGTTCGGTCGTCGAGATGAAGATGCCGCGCGGGTGCATCAGGCTCGTCGCATAGCTGACGCGTTCCACATATTCCCAGCTGGCGGGAATGCGCGTGTTTTCGAGATCGGTGCGAATGAAAACGATGCCCGTACCCGGAGGAGCAGGTGTGATGCGGACATGCACTGGAGCACCGTGGTGGAGCCCGACGCCGTTCACTTCGACGGGTCGCTGAATTGTGGTTTCCGAGTACATGCGCGAAGTCTCAGCATACCAGCAAGTGCGACTGGAGCGTGCGTAATTTGTTGAGTACACGTGGCTTACGCGCAACTGAGTGTGGCAGATTTGCCACACTCGGATGCGCCTCACTGTGTTTTGACAACCCCGCGGGATTCGTCGATGGTGAGAAAACAGTTCACCGGCAGGTTTGTGAAGCGCTGGCGCCTTCCGCTGGGCCACTCGACAGTCAGGATCGCGATCGTTTTATCCTGTGCCAGGCCGAAGGTGGCGGCGAGTTCGCTTTGCGAGCAATAGCTGGATCCGCCGTGAATTGTTTTCCACTGTTTCCCGAGCGCACTATCAACGCGAATAACGGCGTCGAGCCCGCTGCGATTCGATTTCGTGCCGTTCAAACGGACAGCGATCCAGTTATTGCGGTTACCGCCCTCGTTTGTGTATAGAACGGTAGCGCCGTCATTGGTGCTGATGAGGATGTCAAGGTCGCCATCGTGATCGTAATCGGCAAAAGCGGCTCCCCGCGCGACGATGGGATGGCGAAAATCGGGCCCAACGTCGTCGCTGACATTTTCGAATCGACCCTTGCCCAGATTGTGGAACAGGAGCGGCGGTTCGCGATACGTTACTTTCGGCTGGATGCGGTTGATATCGGGTTCGATGTGACCGTTCGCGGCGAAAATGTCGTCCCAGCCGTCCAGATCGTAATCGAAAAAGAATGCACCGAAGGTGAGGCTAAGCAGGCTGGCGCGGCCGATGGTTGAGGATGGTGCTTCATCGACAAAGAATCCTTTGCCTTCGTTGTGATAGAGCGCGAGCATCTGGTTCGAAAAATTGCCGACCAAAAGATGCGGCCTGCCGGAATGATCGTAATCGGCGGCATCGGTTCCCATTGCGCCGCGGGCCACGCCGTCTTCGCCGAACGCGACTCCGGCTTGCATGCCTTCTTCGGTGAACGTGCCGTTGCCGTTGTTTCGATATAACTTACTCGGCTGAGTATCGTTGGAGACGAAAATATCGGGCCAGCCGTCTCCGTTGTAATCGAAAATCGTAACTCCGAGCGACTTACTCGTTTTGTCCGCGAGACCAGCTTTTTCGGCCACGTCTTCGAATTTGCCGCCGCCTAGATTGTGAAACAGTTTCGACGATGTTCCTTTGTAAGATTCGGGAGTGCAGAAAGACTTAGTTGCGCCATCGAGCGAGCACCAGAGGTCTTTTTCCTTGCTCCAGACAACGTAGTTGGCGACAAACAAGTCGGCTTTGCCATCGCGATCGTAATCGAACCAGGCTGCGCTCGTGCCGAAGCTGGCATTGCGAATGCCGCTTTGGGCGGTAACATCGCGGAAACGGCCATGGCCTTCGTTGTGAAACAAGTGATCGCCATCGAGCGCGCTGATGTAGATGTCGGGAAGACCGTCGTTATCGTAGTCCGCGACCGCAACTCCCATGCCGTACATTTCAATATCGAGTCCGCTGCCCCGCGTCATGTCGGTGAAGGTCCCGTCGTGGTTATTGCGGTAGAGCGCCGGAAGAAATTTTTGGCCGTGCGAGACGAAATCCTTGCCGTTGATTAGCAGCGCATCAGCCCAGCCGTCGCCGTCGAGATCGACAAACGCGCAACCCGCGCCGAGCGTCTCAGGTAAGTATTTTTTGCCTGTACCGCCGCTGTGATGAACGAAATGAATGCCGGCTTTCGCTGTCGAGTCGAGGAAGCGAACGCCCTGGTTACGAACGGGAATGAACGGGACGAGCGAGAACGCGGGCACGAGACAGACGCTCGCCGTGACTAAAATTGCAGGGAATTTCATTGCTTATGGCAAAGGGACCGATTCGTGGTCGTGAATCGGTTGCCTTTCATTGTTGTCTTCCGGGCTGAGCATGCGCCGTTGCGCTGTGATGGCCTGAGATGCTTCATCGGCTTTGAATCGGCGAAACAGGATCTGTTCTCGATTCGCTTTCTTCGTGTCGCCCAGCCCGCGATAGCAGAGCATGGCGGTGTAATGCATTTGCACGTCTTCGGGATCGATATCGCAGACGCGGCCGAGGTAATCGAGCGCATTCCGGTAATCGCGCTTCAAAAAGAGAATACGCGCGATCTGGTTGAGGACGACGCGATCCCTCGGGTATTGAGATGCGACTCGGGAGAGAGATTTCAGCGCGGCGTCGTAGTTGCCGTCTGCTTTTTCAATCAGAGCACGGAAATAATACATGCGGCCGAGAGAGGGATCGATCTTTAGCGCGCGTTCGATCTCTGGCTTTGCGGCGTCGGTCTCGCCTTCCTGAATGAGCGCACGCGCAACATTCAGATACGCATCGGCGTAAGTTGGTTCGGCTTCGGCGGCCTTCCTGAAAGCAAACTCTGCGCCCTTTAGATCGCCTTGCAGCAGCAGACCGATTCCCCAGTCGTTCCAGCGTTCTCGTGTGCCCGGTTGAGCCGTGGCATTCCATCGAATTAATTTTTCGGAAACGGGAACCGAGACGCGAGCTTCAGCGATGGTCTCGACGGGGATACACGGAATCTCATTTTTGATTTGTCCCGAGACATTGGCGGGAATATTTTTGACAGAGAAACTGTAATCAAGGCCGTTGCGATCGATCGCGAGAAGCCGCGACTCCTGGCCGGGCTTCGGAACCCCGGCGTACGCCCACTGCGTGTAATACCAGGAGAACTTGCGGTAATTGAGTTTCGCACTGAAATGGATGTTGCCCTTGGCGTTGCGAGGGACCTTCACGAGGTAATGCGCGACGTCGGCCGCCCCCGGTGGAATCAGGCGGACGTATAACACGCTCCGGGCTTGCCACGCATTGCGCTTATTGATCGGGTTGCCGCCGCCATCGAGCTGATAGGACCTATA
>JAFAQG010000840.1 GCA_019246575.1 Acidobacteriaceae bacterium | reverse complement strand
GCTCCGATGTGGTCAAACGACCCGACTCCGCCCGGGCGCGTGCGGATTGTACACAACCCAGGCCTCGCCTGCGGAACCGGCGAACATCCGTGTACACAGCTCGCGCTCGCGGCAATGGAGCGGCAGGTTAAATCGGGAAGTAGAGTTGCCGATATCGGTGCCGGGTCGGGTATCCTTTCCATTGCTGCTGTCCGCCTGGGCGCGCGATTCGCTCTGGGAGTGGACACCGATGTCGAAGCGCTTACAACCGCACGGGAGAATTTCGCGCTGAATCAGCTCTCGCCGATGTTACTAGCCGGCTCCGCCGATTGCCTTGCGGCCGCCTGCTCCGATCTCACGGTTGCGAACATAAACGGGTCGGTGCTGCTCGCCATTATGGACGATCTGCAGCGAATTACCCGGCGTGGCGGGCGTTTAATTTTGACAGGGTTCACCGCCTCAGAACTGCCCGTTTTTCGCAGAATCTTTCAAAAGGCCGAAGTATGTCAGATCGAGCAATGGACGTGCGTGGTTGCGACTAGCGCATCTTGACCTTAGGGCGTCTGCTCGGGGTTCCACTCCGCGCGCTGTGTGTGCGCTTCGTTCCAACCCTCTCCACTCTCCCGAGCGCATCCTCGATCTTTTGGCCGCCGTTCAACACCGGCGCGAACAAGTCGCCCTTTCGCTCAAAGCGCTCCAGCGCGTTGTCAATCCGAAAATCGGTCGGCCGTAAGCCGGGTTTTACTTCCTTCCACTCGAGCGGCGTTGCTACCGGAGCGCCGTCGTATGCCCGAACCACGTACGGCGCAGCGATGGTTTTTCCGATCCCAATCTGTAAGTAGTCGAAGTACACGCGACCCTTTTCCCGCTTTTCCACGCTGCGCGGCGTCGTAAACAGATGGGGCTGCCGGTCGAGCGCGAGATGTGAGATCAGCTCCGCAAAACTGCGCACCTGGTCGTACGTATAGACCGGCTCGAGCGGCACATACACGTGCATGCCGTCGCCACCGGTGGTTTTTGGATGCCCACGTACACCCAGTTCGTCGAGCAGATCCCGAACCAGCAGCGTCGCCTCGATCACCTGATCAAAGGACGTGTCCACCGGGTCCAGATCCAGCAGCATCCAGTCGGGATGCTCCAGGTTACCGACCCTACTCATCCACGGATTCTGATCGATGCAGCCGAGATTGACTAAGTAGAGCAGGCTCGCTCGATCGTTCGCCAGCGGATAGTGATTCAGTTTCGGCGGATGATGTTCCTGAATCGGCTCGCATCGCAGCCAGTCAGGGAAATGAGTCGCATTCTTTTGAAAAAAGAACTCCTCTGCAATCCCGTTCGGATAGCGCTTCATCGAAAGCGGCCGGTCTTTCAAATGGGGCAGCAGCCATTCGGAGACGCGATCGTAGAATGCGATGAGATCCCGCTTGCTCCAGCCGTCCTTCGGAAACAAGACTTTATCCAGATTCGTGAACTTCAGCCGCCGCCCGTCTATCTCGGCCACCGTCTCCCGCCCACTGAGATTCAAGGCGTCGCTTTGCGCGAGCGCCTCCGAACGCGCTTCTTCGGGCTGCGCTCGCTTGTGCTCCCGCGGCTCCTTGTCCTCCGTTAGTGCAACGAATACGGGTGCTCGCAGCATGCCGTCAGGCGTCTGCTCGAGAAAGCGAACCTCGCATACCACTTCCGGACGAACCCACGTCACATCCTTGATGTTCGGCTTTTTCGGAAACGGACAAGTCTTGGTAATCAGCGGTGTCAGCCGGTCATGAATCTGCTTCATCAATTTCTGGTCGAAGCCCGTCCCAACCTGCCCCACATGCCTCAGCTTTCCGTCTTCTTCGGCGCCCAACACGAGCGCGCCGAAGTAATCGCGTTCCCCTTTTGTGAACCCCGCAATTACAAATTCGTGCTCATTCAGCACCTTCAATTTGAGCCACCGACGCGACCGCCCCGCTTCGTACACACTGCGCCGATCCTTCGCCAGAATGCCTTCCAAACCCATTTCTTGCGCCGCCGCGAACATGTGCTCGCCTTCACTCTCGAACACCTCCGAGATGCGAATCCGATCACTCGGCGTCACTAGCGTTTGGAGTAGTCGTCTCCGATCTTCTAATCCCACGCCGCGTAGATCGTAGCCGTCCGCATACAGCACATCGAAGAGGAATAGAGTGACCGGATTGGTCTCAGCCAACCGCGGCACAGCCGTGATGTTTGCTCCAATCCGCGGCTGAATCAAATTGAAGCGCGTGCGCCCGTTCTCGTCAAGAACACAAATTTCGCCATCCAGCCAGGCCGTCCTCGCGCTTACCTGCGAAGCAAGCGCCTGCAACTCCGGATACTGCTTGTCACATCGGAGCCCGCGCCGCGAATGTATCTCGACTGAGCCGTCCTTAACTCGACACAGTGCCCGCACCCCGTCCCACTTGATTTCGTAGAACCAGTGCGAGCCCTCGGGAGGCCGCGTTACTGCCGTCGCGAGCATTGGCTCCAGAGTCGCCGGTAGCGGGCCTTTCTTCGCGCCGGGTAGGTCTCCAGCAGTCACCGGCGCGACATCGTTTGCAATCTCATCCTGCGTGCGCTTCGTCGCGACGCTCCAGGCATACTGATCGATATCGTAATCGGGGACAACGAATTCGTCCTGCTTCTTGATGAGCAGCCATTCATTGCCCTTGCCGGCGTGCTTCATGTGCACGATCGCGAAAGCCCCGTTCAGCTTCGTGCCATGTAATTTGAATTTGAAGTCTCCGCGTTCGAGCTGTTCTTTTGCGGGGGCATCTCCGAGCAGCTCATACGTGCCTTTATCCCACAACATGACGCTGCCGCCGCCGTAGTTGCCTTTCGGGATATTGCCTTCGAAGGTGCCGTAATCGAGCGGATGATCTTCCACCTTCATGGCGAGCGCCTTCCGCTTCGGATCGAGACTGGGGCCCTTGGGAACCGCCCAGCTCACCAGCACGCCGCCGACTTCCAGCCTGAAGTCGTAATGCAGGTGCGTGGCGTCGTGACGCTGCACACAGAAGAATCCGCTACGTTTGCCCGTTGCAGTTTGAGGTTCGCTCGGCGCCGGCTCGGGCGTCTTTGAAAAATCCCGCTTACGCGCGTATTCCTTCAGACCCATTTCTGCCGCCATTATGGCAACGTCAGAGTCTGGCGCGGGCGCGGACGCGTCTACTCTCGCGTCTGTAGAAGCGTCCGTAAACGAGAACTGCTGTTACTGCTAGTACCGATAGCCGAAGTAAAACGACGGCTGACCGTAATAGTAGCCATTCCGGTAGTGCTCGCGTTCCCAGCGCTCGTGCTCACGCCATTCGCGCCGTTCGTGCTCGCGCCACTCGCGTTCGCGCCGTTCGTGCCTGCGCCAGTCGTCTCTGTCGTAGTCACCGTAATAACGCCCGTCATAATATCCGGAGTAATATCCCGGCCGATAGTTCCAATCGCGGTCTCCGGCGAATGCTGCTGTCGGTTGAATAAAAAGTCCGGCGCCCAAGAGCGTCAGCGCAAGCAATCCAGCTTTCTTGAACATGGCAACCCTCCTTCATAGAGGAAGCTCTGTTTCGGCTTCCTGCTCATTCCGACGTGCCGGTCTTTTACGCTGTTGCTCCGAAGAACAGTGACGAGGAGTTAACGGAAGTTAACCAAGGGAGGTTCGCGGCTCGCTGCTGCGAAGCTACTTCTTCGCGAGAACCTGCTGCAGGACGGGGATGCTCTTCCGATGACCGGGCCGGACTGCGTGTCGCGTTGCCAGGGCCTGCAAATCGGTTTCATCCAGTTGGCTGGTACCGTCGCAGTCCAGATAGTACATGACGGAACTCGCCCGAGGATTGTGCCGCAACCCGAAGATGTGCCCCAGTTCGTGTACCGCGGTCGCGTATATTTCATCCGCCGACATGTACTCGGAAGCGTGGGCGTCGAAAGCAATCCAGCCTTGAAAATTCGGTAGATCGGTGAACTGAGCTCTTGCGACCGTCTGCGCTTCGTTCAGAAGTGCGGGGGTGCCGTCTACTAACGCGAGCGCACACGCGGAGGATGCGTCTTCGCGGTAGGACATGTCGAGCACGCTGCTCCAGAACGCAACTGCTCTTCGAAACGCCGCCGCTATGTCCGGATTCTTGGTGTCGATCCGAATCCCCAAATCCATATGGCCGGTTTTGAACAGCTCGCTCCGGTTATCGCAAGCTTGGTACGGTCCCGACCAGTTCGTTTGATCAGCTCTTGCGGCCATTGC
Source organism: Acidobacteriaceae bacterium (assembly GCA_019246575.1). The sequence goes on along the minus strand of JAFAQG010000840.1, from coordinate 206 downwards.
CGAGCACAAGAGCGCGACGTAGAACGCGGCTTTGAACACTGAGGTCCTTTTCGAGGAAGTGGAACCTCAGTGCAGAAAATCTCAAGTTTTGTCGTTTGCTTGTTGAAGAGGCGAAAGGCTACTGAGCCGGGATGTCAACTTCTGCAAGAGACCCTGGCGCGGGCATTTTGGCGGTGGCATCTATAACGACGCCTGAACTTCATCCA
>JAFAQG010000835.1 GCA_019246575.1 Acidobacteriaceae bacterium | reverse complement strand
TTCCGCAACTGCGCTTCACCACGGGTTCACCATTGTCGCACGAGATCGAGACGACTTCGACAAAGACTCTTGTCTCACACAAGATGAGCCTGAAAAAGGCATTGGATTCTCACACAAGATGAGCCTGAAGGGCAGAGTCGGGATGCTGGGGATTGATCATCAGCATGGACGATTCAGAAGCGACGAGCCTGGAGCAGGTGCGGGCGTTTCTGGCAGGCAGCGGCGAGGTGCGATTTGCGGGTCAGTGTCGGGCGGAAATTTATGCCTGGACGGAGCGAACGCTGCGCCGGCATCAATACGCCGGCCTGCGCCGCCGCGAAAAGGGCCTGCTGCGCCTGTATGTGGCCCGGATGACGGGCCTGAGCCGGGCACAGGTGACGCGGCTGATCGCGAGCTATGCCGAGAGCGGCCAGGTGAAGGCGGCGCCGCATCAACGGAGGAAGTTCGCCGCTCGTTACACGAAGGCGGATGTGGAACTGCTGGCTTATGTCGACAAGAGCCACGGCAACCTGAGCGGACCGGCGACGAAGCGGATACTGGAACGCGAGTTCGGCGAATACGGTCAGGCGGCGTACCAGCGGCTGGCAGGCATTTCCGTGGCGCAGATCTACCGGTTCCGCAACTCGGAGTCTTATCGCAAACGGAACACCAGCTACCAGCCGACCCGGCCCACGCCGGTCCCGATCGGCGCGCGGCGCAAACCGCGGCCGCAGGGCCGGCCCGGATATCTGCGCATCGACACCGTGCATCAGGGCGACCGGGACGGCGTCAAAGGCGTGTATCACATCAATGCCGTCGACGAAGTGACGCAGTGGGAGATTGTGGCTGCCGCGCCCCAGATCTCCGAATACTGGCTGATTCCAGTACTGGAGCAGTTGCTGGAACAGTTTCCGTTTACTGTTCGGGGATTTCATTCCGACAACTGCAGCGAATTCATCAACTACACGGTCGCCAAACTACTGGACAAGCTGCTCATCGAGCAGACCAAATCCCGCGCCCATCGCACGGGAGACAACGGGCTGGTGGAGTCGAAAAACGCAGCGATTATTCGCAAACACATGGGTTTCGGCCACATCGGCGCGCAGCACGCCGAAGCTGTCGATCGGTTTCATCGCCGCTATCTGAATCCTTATGTCAACTTTCATCGGCCCTGCGCCGTGGCCGAGATCGTCGAAGAGCCCAACGGCAAGCGGCGGCGCGTTTATCGCCATTGGGCGACGCCGTTCGAGATCTTCAGCCGCATGCAGCAGTGCGAAACTTACCTGCGGCCAGGAATAACCATAGCGGAACTGGAACGATTCGCTCAAGAGCAATCCGACACCGAATCAGCTATCGAGATGCAGCGCGCCAAAAAACAACTGCTTTCGGCAACCGCCAGGCAAAGCGCATGATCTCCGTCTCAAGATCAATCGCGGAGCACGGTGGAAATGACGGGGCGGATCGGAAAAGCGAGGAAAACCAACAGCAGGTTTCCCTCGCTTTCCCACCGCGCCCTTGGAAATCGCTGCCGCGATTCCCACATTTCCACCGCGCCAGCGGCGGTTTGCCCTGTTCTCAAAACCAAAACGAAAGGAGCCTCTGGCTACCGACCTTCATCTGTTCCGTTCAGGCTCATTCTTCGATGAGAAAATGCTGGTCGACCCTCATACATCGCGATTCGGTCAAGCAAATAAGCCGCCTGAGCAGCAGGCGCCTTGCCCTGCTTCACCTTTTCCTGCACTAACCTCAACGCCTGCCGCTGAAGCTGCGGTTCGCCGATGGCGTGTTGGGCGATGAACCAGGCGGCCAATGTACCTTCGGCTCCGACCAGGTCGATGTCCGGCCAGCCGTGTTCGGCGATAATTTCCCGGAGGCGCAACGCATTGCAGCGATGGACCGCTTCCATGCGCGGCCCATAACCCCGGCCCAGTTCTCCACTCTCCAGAAGCTCTCCCCTCACGCGAAGGTCTTCAGCGCGCATGGCCAGGAGTTCTTCTCGTAACGCTTCGTTCATCCGTTCTCGACCCTGGCGTCGAACGGGCGGTGGACGGCGTTCAGGCGACTCAACCCGAATAATTCACAATCGCCGCGAACGATTTCGGATCGAGGCTCGCGCCGCCGACCAGCGCGCCGTCGATCTCCTCCTCGCCCATAAGCGCCTTCACGTTATCGGGTTTCACGCTGCCGCCGTAGAGAATGCGCGTCGCCGCCGCGCAGGAATCGCCAAACTTCTTACCGATGCGCTTTCGTATGAACGCATGCGCAGCCGCCGCAATCTCGGGCGTCGCGGTCCGCCCCGTCCCGATCGCCCAAACCGGTTCGTAAGCGATCACAATGCGCGCGAATTGTTCCGGCGGAAGCGGCCCGAGCCCGCCATCGAACTGTTCAGCAAGTACCGCTTCAGTAGCGCCGGATTCGCGCTCATCGAGCCGCTCTCCCACGCAGACGATCGGCGTCAAACCCCATTCGAGCGCAGCCTGCG
>JAFAQG010000833.1 GCA_019246575.1 Acidobacteriaceae bacterium | reverse complement strand
GATCGGAACTCTCACCGCTCTCGGTTGGTCGGCAAAGAGAGGAAGGGCTGCCAATCCCACGAGCCAGTACGTCCGAATCAACCCGTTACTCCAGTTGCTGTCAGTGTATCTTCAGTCGCGAACAGCTCGTGCGACTCCTAGGCCCGGAGCCGAAGCAGCATTTCGTCGCGAGACGTAAACTGAAACGCCCGGATGCCGAGCAGCTCGGCGCCTTGAACATTCGCGATCCGATCATCCAGGAACAACGTCTGTTCGGGGCCCGTTCCCAGACCCTCCAGGCAATGCTCGTATATTGCGGGATCCGGTTTGATTGACCGAACCGCATACGAAAGCGTCACCTGGTCAAAGTGATCCAACTTGTCGGTCTGAGTTCTGATCGCTTCTCCCAGATCCCGCGGCATGTTCGACAGCAATGCAACGCGCTTCCCTGCCTCGCGTAGCTGATCGACCCAGTCCCACATCACCGCATCAAATACCATCCAGCTTGCGGTATCGAGCGAAGTAAGTTCTTCGATCGTTCGAATGCTCAAACTCGCGCCCGCCGACTGTCCAATTCTCTGCCAGTACTCGACCCCGGAGATCAGGTCCCTATCATAGTCGTCGCGCTCCGCCCAGTAAAGCTCCGTGAAGCGTTCGGGCGCAATGCCGGCCGCAGCAGCCATTCGGGCCTGATCCGCGTCCGTCTGATGACGGGCGAGCACTCCGCCGTAATCGAAGATGAACGCTTGGAATTGGCTAACGAGTGCCATCCAGCACCTGGTCGCGCCGGCAGCGGATTTCTCGAATAGCGTAGATTCTGCGGCCTTGGCTTTCGAAGTAGGTGCGCATGAGCACTTCCCCAATCAGGCCTGTGCTGAACAGCATCAGGCCCGCAAACCACAGCAGAGCTCCCGCAATCAGCAGAGGACCGTGTTCTGCAATGATGTCCTTGCCCGCGAACTTCTCGACGAGCATGGTCAGCAACACTAGGCTGCCAAGCGCGATGCCCCCAAGGCCCCATTTCCCGAAAAAGTGCATGGGACGCGTCAGATACCGCAGCAGGAATTTGATCGTCAGAATATCGAAAAACACGCGGGTCGTGCGGCCCAAACCGTAGTGCGATGCACCGTTCGGGCGCTGGAGACTTCTGATCGGGACTTCGATAATGCGCGCTCCGTAAAAACTCGCGAGTGCGGGAATGAAGCGGTGCAGATCGCCGTAAAGGTTTACGTCCTTCAGAACCTCCGCGCGATATGCCTTGAATGTTGTGCCGAAATCGTGCAACTCGATGCCGGAAGCGCGCTTCATCATCCAGTTCGCTACATGGGATGGAAATTTGCGAGTCACCGCGTTGTCGACGCGGTCCTTACGCCAACCGCTTGCGATGTCATAGCCCTGGTCGATCTTCTCGAGCAGCACCGGTATGTCGTTGGGATCGTGCTGCAGGTCGCCGTCAAGAGACACGACGACCTCGCCCCGAGCCTCATCGAAGCCTGCCGCGAGTGCTGCCGTCTGGCCAAAGTTCCGCCGCAGCCGAATTATCTTGAGACGATTATCTGTTTCGACCAGATTTGCGAGTAAATCGAAGCTGCGGTCCGTTGATGCATCGTCGACGAAAATGATCTCGTATCGCCTGCCGAGAGCTTCGAGAACGGCCGTGAGCCGATCGTAAAGCGGCAATATTGCGGGTTCTTCATTGTGGATCGGGATGACGATCGAGAGCATTTTCAGGCGGCCTGAACCAGTGTAACGAACAAAAGCGTATATGTTTTATCGGGTGTTTGTCGTAACCGCGCAACGGCCCGGAACACAGTGCCGTTTTCGGGCCCGAACTGGTATAATACTGGTATAAGATCCCGTCACATAAGTCGCAGCCCTGCTATCACTTGCGAACAGCTGCGGTCACCCGAATAGGAGTTCGATTTGGCCGACCAAGATCCGCCCGGCAGCGGTGCTCTGTTTCCCCCTGCTGATAACAAAAACCTGATTCCAATCAATATCGAGGACGAGATGAAGCGCTCGTACCTCGACTACGCGATGAGCGTGATCGTCGGACGTGCGCTCCCGGACGTTCGCGACGGATTGAAGCCCGTGCATCGCCGCATTCTGTTCGGCTTGCACGAGATGGGACTGCACTACAACCGCCCTACGCGGAAATGCGCAAAGATCGTCGGCGAAGTTCTCGGCAAATACCATCCCCACGGGGACGCGCCTGTTTACGATTCACTGGTGCGCATGGCGCAGCCGTTTTCGATGCGCTATCCGCTGGTGGATGGTCAAGGCAACTTTGGTTCCGTCGATGGCGACCCGCCGGCGGCGATGCGGTACACAGAAGCGCGGCTTTCGCGAATCGCAGGCACGCTGCTCGAAGACATTGATAAGGAAACCGTCGATTTCCGGCCGAACTACGACGATAGCGAGCAGGAGCCCGAAGTTCTGCCCACTCGGGCGCCGAATTTATTGATCAACGGCTCCTCCGGCATCGCGGTCGGAATGGCTACCAACATCCCGCCCCACAATCTCAAGGAAATCGTCGACGCCGCGATTTTACTGGTAAACGATCCGGCCACTCCCATCGCCAAGATTCTCGAACTGGTGCCTGGCCCCGACTTTCCGACCAGCGGCTTTATCCTCGGCCGTCAGGGCATCCTCGATTACTACATGAGGGGACGGGGCAGTCTGAAGCTCCGCGCCAAGGCCGCGACCGAAAAACTTGGAAAAGACCGCGAATCCATCATCGTGACGGAAATCCCCTTCCAGGTGAACAAGGCGCGATTGATCGAGCAAGTCGCGACGCTGGTCGCCGACAAGAAAATCGAGGGCATCAGCGATGCGCGCGATGAGAGCGATCGCGACGGCATGCGCATCGTCTTCGAGCTCAAGCGCGGCGAAAACGCCGAGATCGTGCTCAACAACCTGTACAAGCAGACGCAGATGCAGGTGAACTTCGGCGTCATTATGCTCGCCATTGTCAACGGCCAGCCGCGCGAACTCGGCTTGATTGACGTCATTAGGCGCTTTATCGAGCACCGCGCCGATGTTGTCCGGCGTCGCACCGATTACCTGCTGCGCAAGGCGAGGGACCGTGAACATCTGTTGCTCGGGTTCAGGAAGGCGCTCGACAATCTGGACGCAGTCATCGCACTCATTCGAGCCGCGAAAACTCCCAAAGATGCACGCGAAGGCCTGGTCGCCAGGTTCGAGTTCACGGAACGGCAGGCGCAAGCCATCATCGAATTGCAGCTGCAACGCCTCACAGGCATGGAGCAGCAGAAGATTGTAGACGAGCTCGCGGAAATTCAGCGCTTGATCGGAGAGTACGTCGAGATTCTCGGTTCTGAGAAGGTTTTGAAGGCGCTCATCGTGAAGGAACTCAAGGAAGTTCAGAAAGAGTTCGGCGATGAGCGGCGAACGCAGATCGTCGAAGACACGGGCGAGATCCGCCTCGAAGACCTGGTTCAGATGGAGGATGTCGCCGTCACCGTATCGCGCGGCGGATATCTGAAGCGCACCTCCGTCGACACTTACCGCCGTCAATCCCGCGGTGGGAAAGGCCGCATCGGCATGGGCACACGCTCTGAAGACGTGGTTCAGCACCTGGTCATCGCGTCCACCCACTCCTACCTGCTCATCTTTACGAACAAGGGCCGGGTGTACTGGCTTAAGATCTATGAAATTCCGGATGCAGGCACCACGGGAAGAGGCAAACACATCTCCGGCCTGATCAGTCTGCAGCCGGATGAAGAAGTGAAAGCATTTCTGCCTGTTAAGGATTTCGTTCCCGGCAAGTTCATCGTGATGGTCACGCGGCAAGGAGTCATCAAGAAATGCGAGCTGACGGAGTTCGATAATCCGCTCTCGCGCGGCATCATCGCGCTGGCGCTCGACGAGGGCGACGAGTTACTCGGGGCAACGATCACCACCGGCGAGAACTTTATTTTCCTTGCCTCGCACGAAGGTATGGCGATCCGCTTCAATGAGGACGAAGTCCGGCCTATGGGCCGGCAGGCGCGCGGCGTCCGGGCCATGGATCTCGACGAAGGTGATTTTCTGATCGGACTCG
>JAFAQG010000806.1 GCA_019246575.1 Acidobacteriaceae bacterium | reverse complement strand
GCTGTTTCTCTTCATCCCACTGAATGGTGCGGCCGAGCTTCATCGCATCATTGGCCAGAATGCAGGAAGCCGTCGAGATGTGCCCTTGTTCGATGTCTGCGATCGGTTTCGAGCGCTCATCAATTGCCTGCAAAAAGTTCAGCAGGTGATAGCGAATGGCAGGAGCAACGTGCCGTTCTAAATCCTTTTCCGTGCGGTCCTCGGGGTATTTTTCGTACTCGTAAGTGACGTCGCGATGCACGGTCTGGCCGCCTAACGGCGTGTAGTCATATCCATACACGTCGACCTTCAGAGTGCCTTTATCGCCGTAATAGGTCGCGCCCCAGGGATGCTTGCGATCGTTTGCTTCGCCCCAGGTACGGTGCTGCCAGACGACACGGAGATCCGAATAATCGAATACGGCTGTTTGCGTGTCGGTGATGTCTGCTTTACTTGCTTTATCGACGAAGATGCCTCCGGAGGAGGAAATTCTTGTAGGCCAGCCGAGGTCCAGATACCAGCGCGTCATGTCGAGCATGTGAATGCACATGTCGCCCACGATGCCGTTTCCGTATTCCATGAACGCGCGCCAGGTCCGGGGATGGACGAGCTTGTTGTAGGGCCGCATGGGCGCCGGGCCGGTCCACATGTCGTAATTGAGGCTCGGAGGCGGGTCGGTGTCCGGCGGATTTTGTGTGGCGCGCATGTGGTAATAGCAATAGATTTCGACGAGCGCGATGTTGCCCAGTGCGCCGGTCTTGACATATCGCTCGCGTGCCTCTGCAATGTGCGGCGTGCTGCGGCGCTGGGTGCCTACTTGGACCACCCGCCCGTATTTTCTTGCCGCAGCGACCATCGCCTGTCCTTCGATCACATCCACGCTGATCGGCTTCTGCACCCAGACATCGAGACCGGATTTAACGGCCTCGATCATTATTAGCGCGTGCCAGTGGTCGGGCGGGTCGATGAGAACGACATCCAGATCCTTTTCGGCCAGCATCTTGCGATAATCGCCATACGTTCGCGGACGTTTCTTCGAGCTTTGGCGGTTGCCGATGATCTCGGCCGCGTCATCGAGCATCTTGCTGTCTACGTCGCAAAGAGAAACGACCTCCACGGGCGCGATCTGAATCAGGCGAATGAGGTCGATTTTGCCGTACCAGCCGCAGCCGATTAGGCCGACTCGGCGCGGCTTTCGATCGGGTAAAGTTTGCGCGTAGTCGGAAAGAGAACTGAACGCAACTCCCGACGCAGCGGTCTTGAAGAATTGGCGGCGATGCATGATGAACCTCTAGGCGCGTTTCATTGATACGCGATCCAAGCTTATCTTTTTTCCTCTGCAAGACCGCTATGTTTCCCGATCGCGATCAGATCGAGTGCCGTTTCGGCGACTCGCTCCGCGGTGACGCGCGTCATGCAGCGGTGATCGATCGGACATTCGCGCAGCAGGCACGGGCTGCACTCGACCTGCTCACGAACCACGCGGCTGTGATCGCCCGTAGGCCCGGTTGCTTCGTGATCTGTCGCTCCGAAAACGGCCACCGTCGGCACACCGAGTGCGGAAGCGATATGCATCGGCCCCGAATCGTTCGTCAAATAAACCTCACAAGCAGCGACGAGCTCGACGAACTCCGCAATCGAGGTTACGCCTGCAAAATTGATACAGTTCCGGCCGGCGGCTTCGATCGCATGCTGCACGCACTCGCAGATATCGCGCTCCTGATTGGAGCCGAAGATCGCTATCGCCGCCTTGCGCTCGCGTGCAACAGTCGTAGCAGCCTGCGCGAAACGCTCGGGCACCCAGCGCTTTGCTCCCCCGTATGCAGCTCCGGGGCTCACACCGACCACAGGACCCAGTAAAGATGCTGCCCGGAAACGTTTCCGGCCTTCTTCGGCGGCCGCTCGAGCGCCGTCCAGGCGGATGTGGGAATTTGTGTCGTAGCTCGCGATCACACCTGAGCGTCTGAGAAGCTCCAAGTAATAAAAGCATTGGTGCCGCAGCGTCTCGGCGGGCTTCGGAACCGGGATTGGATGACTTAGAAGGCAGCGGCGAAAATCGCGATCGTAGCCGATGCGAACCGGGACGCGGGCCAAAGCTGGGACTAGAGCCGATTCAAACGAGTTTGGAAGCAGAATCGCGCAGTCGAACCGGCGCTTGCACAGATCGGCCGCGATGTTCCTTGTTTCGCGCACGCCCGCCCAGCCCTTCGCCGCGTCATACGGAATCAGCTCGTCGCAGAACGGCTCACGGCCATACAGACCGGCAACCCACGGCCGCGCCAAAACCGTCATGCGAGCCTTCGGAAACCGTTCGCGCACCGCGTGTAGAGCCGGGAGCGACATGACTGCATCTCCGACCCAATTGGTTGCCCGGACGAGGATGTTATCGAACTCGCCTAATGGACGCGATCGCAAATTTCAGATTATCGTCTGTCCTTCATTGCTCGGTAGCCGCGGATGACGATTGAGTGCCGGCCGCCGCCGATTTCTGCGTGTTGAGCGCTGCTTCTCTTGTGTCGTTCGCCCAGCGATTCCCGGGCTACAGGCCAAGGAGGATCGAGAGCTCTTCAAGCTCGGCAGTGACCTCGCCTTCTTTCGCGAACAGCCTGGCCCGATTCTGGCGCGCGACGATGAAGTCCGGATCAATCTCGATCGCTTTGTCCAGGTTTGTGCGAGCCGGCGTGAACTGCCCGAGCTCGAAGTAAGCCCAGCCCAGCGCATTGTACGCCGCCGCGCTGTGCGGGTTCAGTTCTACGGCTTGCCGGTAATCGTCAAGGGCACGCTCATGCTGGCCGGAGTAGGAGTACGCGAGACCGCGGTAGCGATATGCATCCGCCCAATCCGGCTCCTGTTGAATCACCGCGTCGAAGTCGGTGATCGCGGCCGCATAATCCTTGCCTGCGTATGCCGCTGCTCCGCGCAGAAACTGGGCCTGTGCCCACTTCGGGCGTAACCTCAGAGCATCTTCAGCATCCGCCTTCGTTTGAGCATAGTTGCGCATTTTGAACCACACATGCGCTCGGGCGAGAAATTCGATGGCAGTCTTCGGCTGCCAGTTTGGATCCGGTCCCGCCATGGACGAGGTGCCTGACGTTGGTTGCGAACCGCGAATTTGCGCGATTTGAACGGGTTTCGGCTGAGGAGGAACGTATTTCGAACTCGTAACGTGGTGGATGTCAACGACGAACGTCTGTTCTGAATTGGCGTTGACTCCGACCCTATACGCGGCGATCATGCCGCTCTTGTCGATGACGACTAGTGTCGGCAGCCCACGCACCGCATAGGCGTGCATCACGGCAGGATTATGCTCGGTGGTCACGATCGGATAATTCATCTTGTTCTTAGTAGCGAATCGTTTTACGACGTCCTCTGGTTCTTGCGAGTTCACGCCGATGACAACGATGCCTTGCTTTGCAAACTTCTTCGAAATGTGTTCGAGCATCGGAATTTCCATGCGGCAGGGACCGCACCAACTAGCCCAAAAATCGACGAGGACAACGTGGCCTTTCAGTGAGCTGAGGCGCACTTCGTTGCCTTCCAGATCCTTGAGCGTAAAGTCTGGGGCGGTATGGCCGACGAAATAATCGGCAACCGATTCGGGTCGAGCAGGCGGGGCGAAGAAGAGTCCTGTGCCGATCGCGAGGGCCAAGTAGCTGCGTGTACTACTAACAGCTTGCATATTCAAATTCCGGTAGATCAAGCTAGCACGTTTTGCTCCAATCCGGCGGCTATCGGACCAGCGCTCGGTTTACAGATTAGCGGGCTGCGGAGCGCGCTTCGGTCTCAAGCTTTGCGTTCAGCGTGATCTCGGTGTCGAACAGCTTCGATACCGGGCAGCCTTCCTTGGCGTTTTGCGCGGCCCGCTCGAAGGCTTCCTGGCTTGCGCCGGGGATGCGCGCCGTCAAGTCAAGGTGGCTTCTCTTGATGGCGAAACCGTCGCCTTCTTTTTCAAGGGTGACGGTGCAGGTGGTATCGATGCTCTCGGCTTTCAAGCCTTCGTTCTGTAGCATGAGCGACAGAGCCATCGAGAAACATCCGGCGTGAGCAGCGGCGAGCAGCTCTTCAGGGTTCGTGCCTTTCCCGTCCTCGAAACGATCGCGAAACGAATATTGAGTATTCGAAAGAACACCGCTCGCGGACGAAATTGTTCCTTTGCCCGACCGGAGGTCGCCCTTCCATTGGGCCTTTGCTGTGCGATCCATGCTCTTGTCCTTTCGGTTCCGGAAATGCCGGCAATGAGAGGCATGGTAGCAAAGAATGGCGCGACGAATGTAGCTCAGGCGAGGCGGGTGATGGAGGCGACCATGCGGCCCGGGTTCTG
>JAFAQG010000713.1 GCA_019246575.1 Acidobacteriaceae bacterium | reverse complement strand
CGTATGCTGACGAGCGCCGAGCAGGAAAGCGCGGCGTTTGCGGTAGGGAAGCTGCTTCGGCCGGATGACCCGGCGTTGATTGACGGCAGTTGGGATCTGATCTCGCGTGCGGCGTATGCCTGGCGCTGCGGATTCGAAAGGCACGATGGCTCGGTCTGGTCGACCAGGCGCACGATCTCATTCGCCCCGATGACTGCGGCGCTATTTCAGCGTCGCGTCTTCGAGCAGATCGGGTCTCTTGAAACGCGCTTCGAATCGTATTACGAAGACGTGGATTTCGGCGTGCGTTGCGCGCTAGCAGGCCTTCAAGGTATCTACGAGCCCGCGGCGATTGCCTTGCACATGAGTAAAACGTCGCTCGGAAAGAGCAGCGCGCGCGTGATTTTTCTGACGGCGCGCAACCAGGTGCTGATTCTAGCGAAGTATTATCCCTCGCGAACGCTGGGGCGGTTTGCCTGGCCCATCGCGGTTGGGCAGTTCCTTTCCTTATGTGCGGCTGCAAAACAAGGACACTTGATTGCCGGCTTGCGAGGCAAGTGGGAAGCGCTACGCCTCTGGTCATCGTTTCGGCAGCAGTCGTCCCCCGCCGATGAACGCCGTATCGAAGCGATCTTTTCGGAAAGCGAGCGCGAAATACAACGCCTGCAGCGGCAGATCGGATTCAATCCCTATTGGCGCCTGTATTTCAGCCTGGTGCGATCGGCGTGAGCAGTTTGGTTTCCGTCACGATTGTCACGTATAACAGCGCGCGTTTCATAGGGCGCTGCCTCGACTACGTTTTCCAACAGGATTATGCGCCGCTTGAAATCATTGTTGTCGATAACGCATCGACGGATGACACGCCAGCCATTCTGCCCGACTTCGCAAAGCGTGTTCGCTTGATCAGCAATCCCGAGAACGTCGGCTTCGCTGCCGCTCACAATCAGGGCATAGCGCTGGCGGCCGGCGATTGGGTGCTTACGCTGAATCCCGATGTGCGCCTGACGAGAGAATTCATCGGCAAGATGGTGGCCGCCGGTGAAGCGAATCCGGACGTAGGGAGTGTTTCCGGAAAACTGCTGCGGATGTCGCCCGATTTCGAGGCTCCCGCAAATCCGATCATCGATTCCACGGGCATGTATTTCACCCCGAACATTCGGCACTTCGATCGCGGTAGCAACCAGCCGGATGACGGCCGCTACGATCGATGCGAATACGTGTTCGGGGCGAGCGGAGCAGCCGCACTGTACCGTCGCAAGATGATCGAGGACATCTCCATTAAAGGCGAATTCTTCGATTCCGACTTTTTTGCCTATCGCGAAGACGCGGATGTGGCCTGGCGCGCGCAGCTTCTCGGCTGGAAGTGCGTCTATACGCCGAAAGCTATCGCTTACCACGTGCGCAGCGTTCTTCCCGAAAACCGTCGGTCGCTTCCGGCCGTGATTAACTTGCATTCGGTAAAGAATCGCTTTCTGTTGCGCATCAAGAATATGACCTTTCGCCTGTGGCTGCCTCGTTATCCCGCCATTTTGTTTCGGGATCTGATGGTTGTGGGTGGATGCCTGTTGCGCGAAAGGAGCTCGCTTCCCGCATTTCTGCTGCTGCTTCGACTCATTCCGCGAGCTCTCGAAAAGCGGCGTGCCATCATGCGCCGGCGGCGTGTGTGCCACCGAAATCTGGCGCCCTGGTTCTCCTCAAAGCCGGTCAGTTATCCGGCTCCGGATATTGCCGCGAAAGTAGAGGGGCGGGCGCTCGCCACGAGCTGACATTGCGCATTGCTCTGCTCGGCACGCGCGGCATTCCCGCCAGCTACGGTGGATTTGAGACCTTTGCCGAGGAGATCTCTACTCGTCTGGCCGCGCGGGGCCACAAGGTGACCGTCTATTGTCGCGAACCGCATCCGCAGCTCGAGTTCCGCGGCGTGCGCTTGCGCTATTTGCCGACGATCCGCCACAAGTACTTCGACACCGTGGCGCACACCGGCCTCTCGACGCTGGATCTCTTGCTTCGCCGTTTTGACGTGGTGCTCTATTGCAACGCGGCTAATGCGATCTTCACGCTCTGGCCGCGTTTGCTTGGGATGCCGACCGTGTTGAACGTCGATGGCCTGGAACGCTACCGCAAGAAATGGAATCGTCTCGCGAAGACCTGGTATCTCGTTTCCGAGTGGCTGGCTACCTGGTGTTGCTCGTCTGTCGTGACGGACGCCGCGACGATTCGGGACTACTATCGGAGCCGGTATCGGAAGGAATCCCATTTCATTCCGTATGGAGCGGAGACCGGCAAACTCCGGAACGCGGAGGCCGTCCGTGCGCTTGGGTTGGA
>JAFAQG010000349.1 GCA_019246575.1 Acidobacteriaceae bacterium | reverse complement strand
CAATCGCAACAAGGGCAGCAATCGCAACAAGGACAGCAATCGCAACAAGGACAGCAATCGCAACAAGAACAGCAAGGTCAGCAAAGCAGCTCGTCTTCTTCTTCGTCCTCCTCCTCGTCGGGTCAAGCATCATCCGGCTCGCGCAGTTCGCGGCAGGCGAGCCAGGCAGGACGGCAGAGTCAATCGAGTCCGGATACGATGCGTCAGCAGGAAGCCATGCGGCAGGCCATGAGCGCTCTCGAACGTGCCGAAGACGACATGCGGAACGCGGTGAGTAATCGCGATCGGACGGCCCAGGCGCGTGCGGCGGCACAGCTTGCGGAGGCGGAGAAGCTGCTCAAAGACATGCTTCACCAGGAAGCGGGCAATTCGATGTCCGACCTTGCGCGCAGCGGGCAGCAGCTCGCTCGACAGCAGAAGGATCTGGCGACTCGAATCAAGCAACAGTACGGAGCAGCGGGCATCAACACAGCCAGATCGACTCGATCGCCTGGCGAGAACGGCGGCAGCGTGGAGATGCCGGAGATGATGGGCCCCGATTTCGCAGCAGGCGGAGGCTGGTACCGCCGGCGCTACTTCCAACCGGAGCCGTTGCGCGCGGCAACGGAACAGGAGAAGCAACTGGCTGCCGAGAGCGAAAAGCTGGCGCACGAGGTTGAGCAACTCGAGCGGCAGATGCAGCAACAGGCGGCGGACATGGCCGGACAACAGCCCGACGCATCGAAGAAGCTCCGCAACGCGCTTTCGGATGCCGAGCAGCAAGAGCTCGCGCTGCGCATGCAGAAGAATGCCGACTGGCTCCGACAAGGTTACGGTGAACAGACCTGGCCGATGGAGGACAGTATTTCGGCCGGGCTTCAGCAGTTGAGCCGGCAATTGCAGGACGCTCAGCAGGGCCTTAGAAACGGAAATCCGAACGGGCGTAATTCGCCGGACGACAGCATGGCGCAGGCGCTCGGTCGCGTGCGGTCTTTGCGAGAGCAGCTGGAGTCGCAATCGCAGCAAGGCGGCAATCAGAGCGGTTCAAACGAATCGCAGAACGGACAAGCTCAATCCAGTGGGCAACCGGGCGCGCAGGCAAGCGGCAATCAGCAGTCCGGAGATTCATACCAATACGGAAACTGGAATGATCGCGGCGGGTGGGGCCCGAGAATTGGGGGCCGCGGCTACTGGAGCGCAGTGGATGACCTCGCCGCACTCCGAGCGCAGCTCGGGCGCAACGATCGCGAGTTAAACACTTACTTCAACGATGCCCTCGGATATCTGCGGCGAATGTATGGGCAGGCCGGTCTGCTGGATAAACGCATTAATGAGGATGCGGTCGCGAGCCTGGAACGTCTGGAGATCGAATTAGTGCGGCGCGCCAATCAGCAGCAACAGCAGCATGCACGCACGGCCGCGGCCGAGGCGGCGCCCGAGAAATACCGGGATGCAGTGGCCGAGTACTTCCGGCGTCTGAGTAAGTAAGCAGTTTTGTTAGCCAAGTACGAGGGTCTAACCTGAATTCCGTCACTTCAGAGTCTAATCGCGGGAATTCAGGCGCAGCCGCAGGAACACATTCGCGCCGACGGGGTGGTTGCCGTAATATCGCTTGATGGCGGGCGGCAGGGAATAGCCGGTGATGTTGAAGCCGAGGCCTGTTTCGATCTTGCGAACTACATCGAAGTCGCGGGTGTAACCCATGGTAAACGCGCCTACTCGGAAGCTAGTCCCGTAACGGGTATTCAGAAACTCTTCAACGCCGGGCTGTGCGGCGAAGAGCTCGTCTTTGTCCACGAGCTCGGCGCGCGCGCTGACGAAGTTTTTGGCATGCACCGGTACGAGCGATTCGAGCGTGTAGGAATTTAGGTTTCGTTTTGTGTAACTGCTATGATCCCGTCCCCAGATCAGCGAAGTGGACCAGCTGCTGCCGCTTGCAAGCGGCTTCGAATATTCAATCGAGCCCGTAACGCGCGTCTGGTTTCCCGGCTCGGTCACTTCGGGGTGCGTTAAGTGTCCGACCGACATTTGAGCAGCCCAGTTCTTCGTCGGGAAGAACCACAGCCGTGTCGACCACGAATCGATCGGCCCTGAATCGATATCCCAGCGAAATTCGTCAGGTTCTGCGCCATGAAACCCGCTTGCCTCGAATTTGAATTTCTTATAGGACAGCGCGGCAGTCACGACATCATCCGCAATGTGAGTGGAATCCTGCCAGTGATGCGAAATCGTGGCCTGCGGTAGTTCCATAGCTGACGCGCGGTGCGGGTAGGCGACCGGCCCTAGGGCTGGATCCCCGACGGGCGCTATGTAGAGCTCGAGTGTGGTGTTTTCGCTCAGTGCATACGCGTATTCGAGACCAAGAGCCATGATGAAATCGTGCGGGTGCTGACCGTCGACGATCGGCTTGCCATAGGCGGTTTCTCCCGTTTGAAACAGCAGCGGGTACCGGCGGCGTGTGACCGTCACAGGTTCGAGGCTGAGCATTAGCTGCATCGCGACTGCGCCATTTCCACCGGCGCTATGCTCGGTCTTCACCATGATCCAGTTCGTCGAATACAGCTTGTCACCGCCACGCGGTCCGGACTGCTGCGTGTCATCGATAAATGCCTGCGCCATGAACATCGTGTTCCACGAACCGAAATCTTTCATGAGCATCGGCATTCGCCACGCTGCCGGATTTACCGCAGTACCGGAGGAAAGGCCCATGAGAAACATGCCGGCCGCATTCATCGCGCCCATCTCCATGCTCGACATCGACTTATGGTCGTGCGGCATTGCACCGTTATGGTCCATTCCCGATGCCGAGTCCTGCCACGGGTGCAAGTTTTGGGTCGTCCCCTCCTGTGCGTGGACTCGCGCCGCGAGGCCTGCAACAAGGATCAGCAGCAAGCTCCTCAAGTTCGTTCAAGAGCAGTCATATTACGGCGACACAGAGCGTCTTAACCGGGTAACTCTTCACGTGCCTTCGCCTGGATGTAGTGATCCGGATGATCGTCGAACTTACGTTTGCATTCGCGCGAGCAGAACACATACGTGCGATTGTCGTATTCGGAGAAGAATTGCGGGTTGCCGCATTCGACCTCGCGCCGGCAGACCACGTCTTCCTCGGTGGCCACGTTTACAGATTAGCGGATGAGATGAAAACGAGTGCGGCCCACTTCCGCACTCTATTCGAAACACATGGCGCATGAGCCGTCTACACTTCAACCCACGCTTTCTTGGCCGAACTTTCGGCGACCTTTTCGAGCAGAATCATGCCGCGAAGACCATCTTCAAACGTCGGATAATCGACCGGCAGCGACGGATCCGCAACGCGGGCGTAGAAATTCTTGAACACCTGTTTATGTGAATCATCGTAGCCCTCGCTGTGACCGCCGGGCAAATCAGCGAATTTCGCAGCCGCCGGGTAGAACAGGGATGCGTCTTTAATGATGATCTGGTTGGGCTCATTGCGGTGGCCGATCCAGAGCGCATCCGGCTCTTCCTGATTCCACGCAACACCCGCTTTAGTGCCGAAAATTTCAAACCCGAACCGATTCTTCCGGCCAGCAGACATTTGACTGACGGTGAATGCTCCGCGGGCTCTTTCACCCAGATGGACAAGCACGGCGCCGAAATCGTCCGAATCGACCGGAAACACTTCATAGTCTTGCGTCGCAGCTTTCTTCCCGGTAAAGGTCTCGACCGAGCCCTTGGGGCGCTTGCGCGTCTTATGAAAGGTAGCGAGATCGGCGCACACAGCGGTGATCGGCAACCCGGTCAGATGCTGAATCATGTCCATCCAGTGCGAGCCGATATCGCCCATCACTCGTAACTGCCCGTTTTCTTTGGTGTCGACGCGCCAATTCCAGTCGGTGTCATAAAGCAACCAGTCCTGTGAGTACGTGCCCTGCACGATGAGAATGTCGCCCAGATCGCCGTGCGCAATCATTTGCCGGATCTGCTGTACCACGGGATAGTACCGGAGGTTATGCTGGACGCAGTTGATCGCATTTTTGGCGCGTGCCGCATTCACCAGCTTTTGCGCTTCCTCCACCGTCGTTGTCATGGGCTTCTCGCAGAGCACCGCCTTGCCGGCATCGAGTGCGCCGGTTGCTTGCGGGAAATGATCCACATTCGGTGTGCAGATGTGAACCGCTGCAATCTCCTTGTTTTGTAGTACCTCGTCGAGACTGCGTGCTGCTATTGGGATACCCATGGCGCGCGCGAAGCTTTCGGCTCTCTCGGGGCGGCTGCCAACCACCGCAGCCACTTCGACATTCGGCAATCGCCGTACGTTTTCTGCATGCGCCTTTCCCATGAATCCTGTTCCGATGATGGCGGTTTTGATCTTCTGCACGCTCGCTCCTCACCAGACAATCTACAGCATCGACGTCGCCGGCCGCCTGCTAGCCTATAAGCAGGATTCGCGCAGTGATAGTCCGCGTTCGCTGCCGCCGGTTACCGCAGAGAGGCCCGTTGCGGATTCAGCAACTGTCGTCGGCAGTTGCCTTACTACTGGCGCCCACGGCACTCGTTGCCTTCCTCATGGCAGCTTGGATCCTCGCGGCCCAACTCCAGTGGATGGGCGATTTTTTCCTAACCAGTGGTGTTTTTTCACATTGGCAAGTTTGGTTGTCCGTCGCGGCAGTCCTACTCTTCCTATCGCGATTACTGGATAGGTATGGGCGCATGTTAGGGGAATATTCCCTCTCGAAAGAGCGGGCTAGTTAGGACGTAAATACAACGAACCTCGGACCATCCGCGGCAGCCGTCTAAACATGCTGAGCTTTTCAGCCGATACACTGCGCGTATCAGAGCAGAGGCCGACAGATTCGGACAGAGTCTCGCAACGTTCGGAACTGTACGTGCATCGGAAAGTTGGACAGGGAACAAACAAGCATGCCTGAACCGCGAACAACGGCCATAGCAATCCGAACGGAACCCGCTCGGACTTGGGCTGTTGCTTTCTTCCAAGCCGCTGGTGGCACAATCAGTCGCACCGGCGCTTGGGCTGCCGATACCGCCCAGCAATTTGGAGCGCTCGTCTCCGCGCTTATGGGGCCCGCCGTGATCTCCGCTTATGCCTTTGCTTTGTGGAGTTTGGCAAGTAACCTAGGCTGGACCGGAACGTTTCCTTATAATAGCGGTCCGCTATCCAATTGGTTGATCTGGTTGGCTATCGCGATTGCGGTAAATCTGGCAGCAGGCATTCTCCGCCGCCACGCGCGCCCGGAACGGTAAACCACTCGTTTCCGTTTCGCGGATTACACCTTTCAACATCGGAAACCTCTGTTATCCTCAAGTGAGGATCCCCCCAAACTGATGCCCTATAGTTCGCGTTCATACGTGAATCGCTATATTCCGTCCAGTCGCTTCCCTGTCGGTCTGAAGTGGCTTCTGATCGCGAACGTAACCATCTTTGTCATCGCATCCGTCCTAAGCCATAGCGAACTGGGCGCCTATTTCGGGTACCTGGCCCTCGTCCCCCGGAACGTGGTGCACTCCTATGCGCTATGGGAGCTTGTCACCTATACGTTCATTCATCGGGGTATCGGCGACATCTTATGGAACATGCTGGCCCTGTGGATGTTCGGCGCAGAGTTGGAGCGGCTCTGGGGAACAAGGAGGTTCCTGCGCTTCTACTTCCTCTGCGGCATTTTAGCGGGAATCGCCGTCCTGATTTGTGCCAAATATGGCGGAATGAATGTGCCTACGCTCGGATCCGGCGGCGCAGTTTGTGGAATTTTAGTAGCGTATGGCCTGATGTTTCCGGATCAGACCATCCTATTCAGTTTTTTGATCCCGATGAAATCAAAGTACTTTGTGATGATCATCGGTGGAATCATCTTTTTGCAGGCCTACTTAGCAGGCGCGCCCGGCATTGCAATGGGAGCACAATTGCTCGGAGGCCTGCTCGCGGGATTCCTGCTATTGCGAGGCAGAAAACTGCATACGCAAGTGCAGCAACCCATCTTGGCGGGCTACAAAGAATGGAAGCTGCGCCGGGCCAAGAGAAAGTTTGAAGTTTATCTTCGAAAGCAAGACTCTAATCGTGATCGCTGGGTGCATTAAGCAACCTGGCAGGGTTAACTACACATGAGGTTCCGTTCGTTTTCCGCTAGTCTTGCCGGACTAGCCCTGGTTCTCGTCAGTACTGTTTCTGTTGTTCTCCACGCCCAGGAAGGGCCGCAGTCGCCGAGTAGCGATTCCGTCGCAAAACCGAAGAAAGACGCGGAGGACACGCCCGCTCCCGAGTCTGCGCCGATCCCATCCGAATACAAGAAAAAGGATGTTCCGCCCGAAAACACACCGACCTTCCGTTCGAACGCGACAACCGTAACCGTCGACGTATCGGTGCTCGACAATAAAGGGAACTTTATCCCTAAGCTCCCAGCGAATTATTTCCGAGTTCTCGAAGACGGAGTGCCGCAGCAGATCTCGAATTTCGGACAGAGCGAAGCGCCGATGACCATCTGCATGCTGATTGAATTCAGCGGTCGATTTCAGGCATTTTGGAGCTACGGCTGGGCTGAGACGCTGCAGGCGTCTTATGGTTTTCTGGAAACGTTGAAGCCCGACGATAATGTAGGGGTCGTAGCTTTCGACATGCGGCCGACAATTCTATCCGACTTCTCGCCGGATAAACGAAAGGCCGAAGAGGCGATGTCGCGGTTGCGTATCCCGGGTTTCAGCGAGTCGAATGTCTTTGACGCTCTCGCCGACATGGCCGATCGCATGTCGAACATCGAAGGCCGAAAAGCCATCGTTCTCATCGCCAGCGGCGTCGACACCTTCAGCAAGATTACATTCGATCAGGCGCGGAAGTCGCTGCAGGAATCGGGAGTTCCAATTTATACCATCAGCATTCTGCAGATCGCGCGCATCATGGCCGAGTCGTACGGAATGAGCCCAATCGCGGAGATGACATTCCTGCAGGCCGACAACGAGATGAGGACCTTCGCTAAAGAAACCGGCGGCCAATCGTTTTTTCCGCGATTCATAGCCGAATATCCGGGTGTCTTTCAACAGATCGAAGCTGCACTGAGAAATCAGTATTCGCTCGCCTATCATCCCACTAACGTCGCGCGCGATGGAAAGTTCCGCCGCATCAAAGTCGAGCTGGTAAATCCCGAGACGAATCAACCTTTGCGCCTGAACGATCAAAAGGGCAAGGCGATCAAATACCAGATCGTCGCGAAGGCAGGCTATAAGGCGCCGCGCGAAGTAGAGTAACTGCTCTCCTTCCCAAAGCACTCTCGGCGTAAACAGCGTCCACTCGCGGTCACGGCGAAGTACGACAGGTCATCGCGAAGCTGCCATAGAGCACTATCAGTACTGCTGTCAAGTACTCAATCTACAGTCGTATGATTGCGATACCGAACGATTGACACCTTGCACGAACCTCTGCTACTTTCACGATGGTCCGAATGCAGTCTGCCCAATCGAACCGTTCCGAGAACTCTGCACTCATACTTCTCGTCGACGACAATCAGGATGGAGTTTTGGCTCGTCGCACTGTATTGGAAGAGCTTGGGTACCGCATAGTATCGGCAGAATGCGGATCCGATGCACTGAAGCGAATCGAAGAAGAGCAGTTCGACCTGATTATCACCGATTTCAGAATGGCTCCCATGAATGGAGTGGAGTTGATCGCCGAGCTGCGCCGTCGAAATTTTCAGCGTCCGATAATTTTGCTGAGTGGTTTTGCCGACAGTATAGGCTTGCGGGCCGAGAGCACCGGCGCAGAT
>JAFAQG010001046.1 GCA_019246575.1 Acidobacteriaceae bacterium | reverse complement strand
AAATCGCCCAAAACGCGAAGAAGGTCGTGTTCTGCGGTACCTTCGATGCGCAAGGGTCGAAGGTGTCGTGGTCACAGGGACGCCTCGTCGTGCTGCAAAGCGGCAGAGTACGCAAGTTTGTCAAGGATGTCGAACGCATCACCTTCTCGGCAGATTTAGCCAGAAAGCGCGGCCAGGAGGTACTCTATATCACCGAGCGCGCCGTATTCCGGCTTGTACCGGGCGGGCTCGAGTTGATCGAGATCGCGCCGGGCATTGACCTTGACCGTGACATCCTGCCGCATATGGAATTTCGTCCTTCTATATCCGCCATCGGCGCAATGCCCGTCAGTGTTTTCGAATAGCCGCAGACACACACATAGAGCGCGCTTTTAGCGGGCGACGTCGGCATTCCGGCCGACGTAAGCGCTCAGAAATGCGCGCTATCCCCTCCGCTCTGCCCAGATTTTGTCCGCAGCCCGCAACGCGAGCGCGCCGATCGTGGAAGTCGGATTCACGGCGGCGCATGTGGTGAACGAACTCCCGTCCACGATATAGAGGTTATTGACGTCGTGCGCCCGGTTCGACGCGTTAACTACAGATCGGCGCGGGTCTGTTCCCATGCGTGCCGTTCCCATCAGATGATAGGCGGGAGTCACTGGCCCGCTATCCAGAATCTCGACTGCTCCCGCTGCCTCAAGCGCCTGGTGCGCCATCTTTCCGCCATGCTCCAGCAGCTTCAAGCTGTTCTCGCTGTAACTGTACACAACACGCGGAGCGGCAATGCCGCTGCTGTCTTTCAAATTCGGGTCGATCTCGACACGATTATGTTGTTCCGGCAGGTCTTCGCCCATCACTGTTACGCGAATCAAATGCGGGAATCGCCGGCGCATCATCTTGTGGTGACTCTCTCCCCAGGGCACGGGGTGATTGGAAAATCCGCCCCAGGCGTGATGCAGAGGACCGAACGAGCGCTCGAGCAGCAATGTGTACCCGCGAACGAACCCGCGATTTCCATCCGTTTCATAAAATTGCTGGCTCATCGCTGGAATGCCGAACGGGCCTAAATGACCGTCCATCGCCGCCTCAAAAACTCCTTCCAGGGTTCGAAAGGGATGCGTCATGAAATTCTTTCCCACCAGTCCGGACGAATTGGCCAAACCATTCGGGAACAGATTCGATTTCGAGTTCAGCAGCAGACGCGGACTGCCGATGCCATTGCAGCAAATCACGAACACCTTTGCCGCTTGTTCATGTAGGTTACCGTCGCGATCGTAATAGACTGCTGCGCGCGCGCGACCGCGCCGGTCAACCGTGATTTCGCGAACGCGCGACCACGGCCTGAGGATTGCCCCGTTGCGAATCGCCTTGTGCCAGTGAGTGATGTCGGTTGATGCTTTAGATCCGATCGGGCAACCGAACATGCACTTACCGTGTAAACCGCATCCCACTCGCCCGTTGTAATCGCGCGAGATGATCGCGTTGTCCGACGGCCACCAGTGCCACCTAAGCTTATTGAAGCCTCTCCCGATAGTCTCGCCAAGAACGCCGGTCGGTAGAACCGGCGTGGGCCGTGGAGAACGCGGTGGATTAGCGGGATCGCCAATCAAACCGGAAACACCCATATCTAGGTCGTTCCGGTCATAGTAACTTTCCATGTCCTGATAACGGATAGGCCAGTCATCCGCAACCCCGTCCAGCGTGCGAACGCGGAAGTCGGACGGATGAAAGCGTGGGAAGTGGCCGGCCCAATGGTGAGTGCTTCCGCCGACGGCATTGAACATCAGCACCGCGGGAGGATTCGCTCCCGTCTCCGTCACCGGATAGTCCTCCCACCGCCTCCGCACGTTAGGACTGAAGTGAAATGCTCCGCGGCGGAGCTGAATCTCCCAATCAGGACGGTGCGACGGATAATCCGTCGGTTTGATCCAGCCGCCCTGCTCCAGGCACATGACTCTTGCGCCCAGATCGGTCAGCCGCTTGGTCACCACCGCTCCCGCCGCACCGGAGCCTATGACCAGAACATCGATGTCGTTGTCGTCCACCGTCACACATCCCGGTACAGCTTCGGCATGTTACGGACATCTGCCACGAGGGTTTCATCCAACGGCTTGAGATGAGGTCCCGCGTCATCGGTCGGGTAGAGCTCGTAACCGATAAGCTTCCAGATACGCGGTTGCGTGTAATAAGACTCGTATACGTATGCCCGCAGACTGTCGAAAACCCCGAGCGCTGTAACCTCCATGTCTTTTAGCACCGAAATTCGATCTGCTTCTCGCAGTTGACTGAATGGCTTCTGAAACGATCGTTCGCTAAACGCCTGGATTACCGTCAGCGCTTTTGTAATATCATCGGCCGTATCTTTATCACGCTCCATCAGAGTTCGCAGATAAGTCAGTCCTCCAGCTTGACTCGCCGACGGCATTCCATCCGCCTCGGGAATAATCAGGTCCATTACGGTCTTGAACGTGCGTTGTGAATCGTCCTGCGACGTTTCCGCCGCACTTTGAATTCTGGTTATGAGCGCGGGCGCTGCAACCGTAACACCTAAAAACCCGCGCCGGGTCGAGTCCATGTTCCCGTCAACCTATCACAATCGCGCGCGTTCTGGCTGAGTGTACGTGTGAGTCGAACCGGGCGCATCGCCGCGTTCTCAAGTGCCCCGATCTGTGATATGTTGCGAAAACGGCTCAAAGCCTTTTAGGCGACCACGAAAGTCTGGATCGCAGTATGAACTCTCGCCGGTTACGCCAACAGCCCGCAGTCCCCGCCTCTTGGACTCACGATATTGAAGCGCCCGCTACTGGCCTCGAAAGCATCGATCTTCCAAATACGGCGGCCTCCGACGAACTGGCTGTTCTTTTTCGGCGCTACTCACAATCTGTTCTCGGTACTGCATGCCGCGTCCTGGGCAACCGCAGCGAGGCGGAGGAGGTGGTCCAGGAAGTCTTCTTTTACGTCTACCGAAAATCGCAGCTCTTTGATCCGTTAAAAGGTAGTCTGAAGGCCTGGATCATTCAGATCGCGTTTAGCCGCGCCCTCGACAGAAAGTCACATTTAGCGCGCCAGCGTTTCTGTCGAGACGATAACATCGCCTCGCTGCCACTTCGAGCGGAGACAGACTTGGACCAGCAGATCGACGCCAAGCTCACCCGCACACACTTGGAGACAGCAATTGCAGGACTAACCGAGAGACAGCGCCGTACAATCGAGTTCTTCTACTTCGACGGCCTCGATCTGAGAGAAATCAGCGCCGAACTGGGCGAGCCGCTCGGAAGCGTGCGCCATCACCTCTACCGTGGACTTGCACGGTTGCGCAGAAGCTCTCTTCTCCGCCAGCTCCGATTTGTAAGTTAATCCCTTCCAAGCTGGTACAAGTTCCGGTTTTGCTTCGTATAACTCCGGTAGGGGTGTAGTCTCGATACGCTGCTCCGCGGGTACGAAGCATATGAGGAAACTTTGTCTTATATCTGATACATCAATCGCCCTTGCCACTCTTTCTCTTGGCATGTGGCTGGCATCGTCAGGTTTGCCATTGCGGGCCCAATCGACATACGGTTCGGTCACGGGCTCTGTAACGGACCCCTCGGGAGCGCCAATGAGTGACGCCCAGGTGACGTTAATCAACCTTGGCACATCGGAAAAACGAACACAGTCGACTGGAAGCGACGGCTTATACCTCTTTCCCAATCTACTTCCAGGCAATTACACCATTGACATTGAGAAGACAGGCTTTAAGAAGTACTCTCGTCAGGACGTCGTTGTGCAGGTCAATCAAACAGCCCACATCGACGCCACGATGCAAATTGGAAGCTTGAGCCAGGTGGTTGAGGTGACCGGCGAAACTCCGCTTCTGCAGCCCGAGACTTCATCGCTCGGTACGGTTGTTGGAGAGCGCACCGCAAATGAGCTACCCCTTAATGGCCGGAACATCTTTAATCTCACAACAGTTACTCCGTCCGTCATCGCGCAAGGAAATACAATCGGCACGGTCGTTGGCAAGAACCCGTTCGATTTTGCGAATTACCAGATCGGCGGCTCTTTCGCGAATGAGGGCGCTATCTATCTGGACGGCGAGCCGCTTAATACTGGCTATAT
>JAFAQG010000868.1 GCA_019246575.1 Acidobacteriaceae bacterium | reverse complement strand
TCGCCGCCCGGGGCAAGGAGACGGTGCAACTCTGCGCCGATGTGCCGGAGCATGGTCTCGAGCTGCGGCGGCACCACGATTTTGCTGAAGTAAGCCTCGCGCCAAGGGATCTGATCGGGGCGCGCCTCGATGAACATGGCGTTATCGAATTCCGCCATCCACCCGCGGGCGAGATCTACTTCATCGCGCGTACCAATGCCGACCAACAGACCCTGCGTCAATATTTTTGCCGTTGCGGCAAGCTCGTGCCGGGACGGAATTGCAAGCAGCAGCACGCGATCGTCCGGCCGCAGTCCGCTGGTCACTGAAGATGAACGAGGGTCTGAGTGTTGATGGAATCCAGAACGGCGGCAGCGTCCTCTTCCGTGAACTCCTGGGTTTTAGCCGAGTGATTCATGGAGCAGAACTTCGGGCCGCACATGGAGCAGAATGCTGCGTCTTTAAAACCTTCCTCGGGCAGCGTCTCGTCGTGATAGGCGCGCGCTGTTTCGGGGTCAAGCGACAACTCGAATTGCCGTTTCCAATCGAAGTTGAAACGGGCATGTGACAGTTCGTCGTCACGGTTGCGCGCACCCTTGCGATGACGTGCGACATCCGCCGCGTGGGCCGCGATCTTGTAAGCAATGATGCCCTGCTTGACATCCTCGCGGTTCGGTAACCCGAGATGTTCTTTGGGCGTGACATAGCACAGCATCGAAGCGCCATACCAGCCAATCATGGCCGCGCCGATTGCGGAGGTAATGTGGTCATAACCGGGAGCGATGTCCGTGACCAGAGGCCCGAGCGTGTAGAACGGCGCCTCGTAGCACATCTCCTGCTCCTTCTCGACTTGCATGGCAATCTGGTCCATGGGTATGTGGCCGGGCCCTTCGATCATCACCTGCACATCGTAGTGCCAGGCCTTCTGCGTCAATTCGCCGAGGGTCTTCAGCTCAGCGAATTGAGCGGCATCGCTCGCATCTGCCAGGCAGCCCGGACGAAGTCCATCTCCGAGCGAGAAGCTGACGTCGTGCTTCTGAAAGATCTTGCAGATGTCGTCGAAGTGCTCATAGAGGAAATTTTGTTTATGTTTCTTGACCATCCACTCGGCAAGAATTGCGCCGCCGCGGCTGACGATTCCGGTGATGCGTTTTGCGGTCAGCGGAATATATTGGACGAGCACGCCGGCATGGATGGTCATATAATCCACGCCTTGCTCGGCTTGCTCTTCGATGACGTCGAGCATAACGTTCAAGTTCAAATCTTCCACTCGCCGCACGCGGCTCAACGCCTCGTAGATGGGAACTGTACCGATCGGAACAGGAGAGGCGTCGATAATGGCTTGCCGGATCTTCGGGATATCGCCGCCGGTGGAGAGATCCATCACGGTATCTGCGCCGAACTGCACGGCGTAGGCGAGCTTTTCAAGTTCTTCAGCGATGTTCGATGTGGTGGATGAATTTCCGATGTTGGCGTTGATCTTGCATTTTGAACCAACACCGATGCACATCGGCTGGAGGCTGCGGTGGTGGATATTCGCCGGAATAATCATGCGGCCGCGGGCTAGTTCGTCACGTATGAATTCGGGGCTGAGGTCCTCACGTCTCGCAACGTACTGCATTTCGCTCGTGACATCGCCCTTGCGGGCGTAGTGGATCTGTGTCCGAATGGGGTCGTTCTCTCGCGCTTTAAGCGATGCCTGGCGATTCATTCTCCGATTATAGGTTGCGGCTGGTATAGTGGCGGAATAAAGACGAAGCGGCGGGTGCTGTCTGAGTCGCGATGGCATTCCAATCGCTTCGACGACACTGTTTGTAATGCCTGGCGAACCAATCACAGCTACTCCCAATTGGGCCGAGCTTCAGGGCACCTTGCTCGAAGGCGGATACGAGCTCGCGGAATGCGTAGCAAGCGACGAAAGTTCAGCTTCGTTCAGGGTGCGGATTCTCGGGGACCGGTTCACAAAAGCGGTTGCGAACTTATTTGCGCCCGATGCCATTTCTGGAGCCCAGATCGCTCTTTGGGCGGAAGCGCGACAATTCCGGAATCAGAACCTCGGTACTCCGCTTGCCTCGGGTCAAGTTTCGGCAGGTACGGCATCGTTGCCCTATGTCATCTTCGCTGAGGGCGAGGAGACTCTGGACGCCGTTCTCAAACAGCGGCCGTTGACGCAACAAGAAGCGATTGAGCTTGCTCGCAGCCTGGTTAATGCGCTCGGATTTCTGCACAGCCGCGGCTTTGTGGGTGCGTGCGTCGCGCCTGAGTACGTTCTCGCAATCGGGGATTCCATACAATTCTCGTTGCGCGGGATGCGCCGGATCAATACTCCCATTCCAGAAACTGCAGCCGCGGCCAAGTATAAAGCGCCGGAAAGCGGCGTGGAGAATGTGACGGCGG
Organism: Acidobacteriaceae bacterium; assembly: GCA_019246575.1. The sequence continues at coordinate 2,384 of JAFAQG010000868.1, read as the reverse complement.
CTGCCGATATCTGGTGTCTGGGTGCGACGCTGTTTGAAGCTGTAACACAGAGAGTATGGTCTGAAGAGCGTCGCGAAGAAATTGGAAGCCTGCCTGCTCCGGTGAACACGATTGTGGAGCGCTGCGTTGATGCGCAACCGCAGGCGAGATGCTCGCTCGCGGATATCCGTGCTATGCTTCGCGGCGAACAGTTGCCGCAAGTGCTCACGGCTGGGGCGGCGGCCGCGCCGAGTGCGTCAGCGCCAATCGAATGGAATGCGGCGCAATCTTTGCAGCAGGAATTGCGTTCGCCACCCACGGCGGCCACGCCGGACGGCGCCCCCCGAGGCTTCGGGCCCTTGAGCACTGAAACCGCCACAGCGCGAGAGCGCGCGATATCGGACGAGCGTGATTCGCCGCGCCTGAAGAACTGGCTGTACGCAGCCGCGGTGTTGGCGTTGGTGCTCATTGTGATCTGGCTCGCGCGCCCCGGCAGAAGGCCGGCGCAAGCGTCACGCAACGCGGGCAGGACTGGTTCTGCACCGCAGATGACGGCAGGCGAACGGAAAATTGCGCCCTCAGGAATCGGACCCGCGCGCGAAGCCTGGCCGTCCCGTGTGGTGGGGCCGGGTGAGACGACGCAGCCGCCCGCGCAGATCTCAGCGGACGGAACAAGAACACGCGGTGCCCTGCCGCACGAGAATCGCGAAGTGTGGCGAGTCGTAGCGTTTACGTTCAACCGGGAAGCCGACGCACAGAGACAGGTTCAGGCGATTAAGGAAAAGCAGCCCCGCTTTTCTCCAGAGGTGTTCTCACCCAGCGGCAACGGACCGCCGTACCTGGTCGTTCTAGGTGGCAGGCTGAATCACAACCAAGCCGAGCAACTGAGGGACAAGGCTCGGGCAAATGGGTTCCCGCGCGATACTTACTCGCAGAACTTCAATCGTTAGCCCCCGGCGGCGAATAAAACATAATTCACGCTGCTTGTTTGTTTGCCGGCTTTGTGATAAATTGCCGGAAACGAGATGTGGAAAAGGTACGTCCCTCCGCAGCGGGGTAGCGCATGGCAAGTTCCGAATCGGGAATGCCAATTCTGATCGATGGCAGCCTGTCCGCAACGTACCAGGAGCACCTCCGGAATCGTAGTCTTTCCGCACAACTTCTTCGCCAAATACGGTCCGAATGGAAGCGCATGGCGCTTGTGTCCGTGGCCGGTCTGCTCGTAGGTGTGAGTATAGCGGGATTGAAGGCACATCGAGACGCGGTTCCCGCGAGGGCGCGAATTGCGGTCGCGGTATCCTCACCCAAGCCGGTCGAAGTTCAAATACATGCGGCACGACCGGCGCAGTCCGATGTCGACGAACTAATGCGACTGCGATTGCGCAATCAAAAGCTCGAGGCGCTGATCGCAAAATTTCAGCGCCGCCCCAAACGCAAGCACCGATCGCGCCGCCACACGGCGGTTGCCGGCACGAGACTACAGAAGAGCATTCCACTCGAACCGTAGCAGTAACTTTCGGGAACTTTTCGGCCGCCGTTCGTCAATACTTTCCAGAAGCAAACGTCAGACCGCTTCGACGAATGAAGCCCCTGCGGTCACTTTCGGATTCCGGCCTGCTCCGGCGCATGCGACGCGGAGAAGAGGACGCATTCGGCGTATTGTACGGGCGCTACAGCCGGCCCGTTTACCGGTTCGTGCTGCACATGACAGGAAAACAGGAAAGCGCGGAAGAGATCACTCAGGAGACATTCCTGGTTTTGATCCGGCGTCCTCAGGACTACAATCCGGAGCGCGGCTCGGTGGCTGCGTGGCTGCTGGGCATCGCTCGTATGTTGGTACGCCGAATAGAGCAACCGATACGCCGGCTCGAATCAATCGAGGATTTCGGGGAATGGCCTGCTTCATGCGATGTGCTGAACGATCTGACCCGGCGCGAAACCGTGGACGCAGTACGGGATGCGGTGCTCTCGCTGCCTCCGGTCTATCGCGAGGCGATCGTGCTCTGTGAATTCGAGGAACTAGATTACGCGCACGCGGCGGCCGTATTAGATTGCCCGGTGGGAACAGTGCGGTCACGGCTGCATCGTGCGCGTAATCTGCTGGCTTCGAAGCTGCAGACGAGGTGTTTTGCATGACTCACTGCACGCTGTATGACGAAATGCTGATATCGAGTGCTCGCGGGGAATTACTCGGGAGGCGCGAGGAAGAACTTCGGACACACATCGAATCCTGCGCCAGTTGCAAGCGCAAGTTGTCGCGGCAGGAAGCGCTGAGTTCTGAGCTATCGATCTTCGCTGCGAATTGCATGGATTCGCCGCCCGCGTCGCTCGAGGCCGCTCTTCGCGCGCAATTTCGGGAGGCGTGTACACACCGGAATCGTGAGAATCGAAAATGGGCAGCGCGT
>JAFAQG010000731.1 GCA_019246575.1 Acidobacteriaceae bacterium | reverse complement strand
TCGCCGCCCTGAATCTGTTCGGGGGACATGTAAAACGGCGAGCCGACAAGTACGCCCGTTTTTGTTAGTTTGTTGTCGTTCGCAAACTTCGCGACACCGAAGTCCATCAGCTTGACCACGCTATCCGCCGCGATCATGATGTTGCCTGGCTTGATATCACGGTGAACAATGCCGTGATCATGAGCGTAGGTGAGGGCCTTCAACGCTTGGGAGATGTATTCGACGCTGCATTGAAGCGGCGGCCGCTGATTTGCGATCAGTTCGCCGAGTGTGCATCCATCGATGTATTCCATCAGCATCAGCAATTGATCGCCAATGCGCTGCGCCGTCCGAAGTGAAGCGATATTGGGGTGATCGAGGGCTGCGGAAACCCGGATCTCGCGGAGAAATCGGTCGGCGAGTTCGGGATCTGCACTCAACTCGGGACGTAGTACTTTTATCGCTTCGATTCGCTGCGAATGGAGGTTCCGGACCTTATAGACCTTCCCCATTCCACCCGACCCGAGCAGGCCAAGAATTTCGTAGTCGCCGAGAGTTTCCCCGACTTTCAGGTCCATGCCCAACCTACTGCCCGGGACTTCCGACCGTGTCGCCGATTTTCGGCAAACCTGAACCCGTGTAAGTGCCCACGGCTGAGGCCTCGTCGACTTCCGTAATCGTGAGCTCGCCGACGCTTTCCTCTATGCGGCGGATCACTTTTCCGGTTGCCGGATCTGTAACTTCACGGTTTGTGCGCTTCACGAGTAAGTGGTCGCCGAGTTTGATTCCCGCTTTCGACCCGACATTTATGATCAAAGTTTTTCCCGAGACATCCGCTACCAGACCCGAAACAGTAACAACGTGCGCCGGCAACTGAGTAGCGCTCTGTTCAAGACCGGACGCGGCTTGAGTAACTGCCTGTCCGACGGCTTCGCCAATGATCGTCTCGGAAAAATTCCTGCTCGACATGTCGTATGCGCCGCTGCCGCCGTTGCCGCCACTTGCACCCGCGCCGAGAAGAGTCGTCCCGGAGCGCGTGGATTCCCCTTTCCCACTCGCAACCGCGAGGATCTCCGCCGTGTCGGTGCTCACGAGGCGCGCGTTGATGGCAACAACGGCTTTCGCCTTCCTCTGACCTACCCCACCGATGCCGTAGCGTGCGGCGAAACCGCTAAATGCCGAGCCTCCGATGGTCCTGTTCTGGTCGTCGCGTCCAAATTGGGTGATGCTGCCGATGACTATTGCGTCCACACCGAGAATCCGTCCCAACTTAGCGGCGGAGTTCGGGTCTACGCGATCGCTGTTCGAGAAATTCTGTTCGGCCATTACCTTCTGAATCGCTTTGCGTTCGATGACCGAATACCGGCCATCTGAAACAAGACGATCGACAAGCAGATCGGCTATGCCTTTGCCGACATCTTGACGCGTGCCGAACACCTCCGACACGACGTTCTGAACGGCAGCGTAATCGAAGTCGAAAACAGCGATCCGTTTTTTCGGGCTCTGAGGGTAAGCTAGCGTACATAGAAACAGCGGAGCGATTGTAAGCAGACGACTTTGACGCATAGGCGTAAGTTGGCTGCAACCGACGTGGCAATTCGAACACCAGCGGTTAAGAAGTGGGTTAGACTTTGATTCTGGAGGAGTCCCGGGCTAAAGCGCGCGTGACGCGGACGCACGCATTATCCGGAAGGCTAATGCGATGGACACGGACGGGTTCGGCGCTGCCGCGATTAATCCGCCTTGAGTTCCATCAGAACAATCTCGGGCGGACAGTTGAAACGGACCGGCAGCATCGAACAGCCGATTCCTCGGCTCGTATATCCTTGTATGTCGCGGTGACGCCAGTATCCATGAGTGTGCGACCGGGGCGCGTCCGAGTTCTGAATGATTGAACCGATCCAGGGGAGGCGCACCTGGCCGGCGTGTGTGTGACCGCAGAGGTATAAATCGACACCGCCTGCAGCGGCGGGCCTGTATAGATCGGGCGTGTGTGCGAGCAGAATCTTGAACGCACCGGGCGGTACTTCCTCCAGAGCAGTAGCGAGATCGTCGCATCGAAAATCATACGGGTCATCCACTCCCGCGAGCCATATGGACTCGCTGTCTTTGTGGACGGCCGTCGATTCATTGATCAGCATCCGCACTCCGAGCCGTTCGAGCGCCGGAGCCATCTCAGACGGATCGTGATTCCCAAGGATCGCAAAAGTGCCATGCGGGGCAGAGATGCTTGATAGGACGGTCCGCATGCCGGACCAAGCGCGAAGGCACGAGCCCTCGATGGCGAAACGATAATCGCCTGTCATGAGACACACGTCGCAGCAAACGCCGTCGAGAGCTGCTGCAACGCGCTCGGCTAATCCCGGTAGCGCGTCGATATGGAGGTCCGAAAGATGCAATATTCGAAATCCATCAAACCGCTGAGGAAGATTCGCAAATCGCAACTGCACATGCGTGATAGCTGGCTGCAGAGCGTTTCTAACACCCCTCTGATACAAACCCGAAGCGCGCAGTACTGCGTTCAGCACGGGTTTTACAAAGTAGCCCTCCAGCTTCATACGCCCGGCGTGCCTTCGGAAAGACTTCCCGGTTTCTCCGGATTTCCGTTCGATCTGAATTCTGCGCTGAAGCCGTTCGTGTAGTGAGCGCCGCTCGAGCGTAGTCGTCATGACCAAGTGTTCCGCAAAATGGGTTTCATGCTATTGTGCTTAGGCCAGGAGAGGCGACGCTCGAAATGCAGAGGCCGTATTTCAGTGCGTCAAATTTGCAGTGTGCGAACCGCCACAAAACTCTCAGGGTTATTGTCCGCGCCATGAAAGAATAGGGTTCGGCAAATCATGTCCGGCGTCGTTATAAACTCTCCCACACCCCCGAGTCATCTGTTCGCATATGGCACGTTGATGAAAGGCGAGTCGCGCCACCATTTGCTTGAACTTGCCCAGATCAAGTCCGTTGTTCCGGCGACGATCTCGGGAGAGCTACTCGATTTGGGCGAGTATCCCGGATTGCGGCTCTCTCCATACGTAAAAACAAGAGTGTGCGGAGAGCTGATCGAGTTGGAAGCCCTGGACAGAGTCATTGAACGGCTCGATGCAGAGGAGGGACCGGCATTCCGGCGCGAGATCGTAAATGTCACCACTGACGACGGACAGAGCCATTTTGCGTGGACATATGTGCTCGCTTCGGACGCATCATCGCTGCCTGTGATTGAGTCGGGCGACTGGCATCGCAAATAGCATCACGCCCTAAGCACACGGCTCACAGCCGAACTCGCGCGATCGCGATCGCGCTTTAATAAAGAGCGGGGGGATTCATGAACAGCGATTTGAATCGGCGCAGTTTTCTGGGCCAGGTAGTAGCCGGGGCGGCGACAGCTCAGGGACTTAGAGCGCGGCCATTAGCAACAGAGCGGGCGATAGGAGCGAATGATCGGATTCGCATCGGCATTATCGGAGCGGGCGATCGCGGCCAGGAAGATCTGAAGAATGCGATAGCCGTGCCGAATGTCGAGTGCGTCGCCATGGCCGACGTCTACACGCGCAGGCACGATCAGGTGCGCCAGTTCGTACCGAATGTCGAAGCCTATCAGGACTATCGCAAGTTACTTGACCGGAAGGACATTGATGCGGTGATTGTGGCGTCGCCGCTGCATCTCCACTCGGTGCATTTCCTCGCGACTATCGCGGCCGGTAAGGACCTGTACAGCGAGAAGACGATGACGTGGTCGATTCCGGAAGCTGTGAAATGCCGGGAAGCGGCTCAGAAATCGGACCGTGTCGTTCAGATCGGGCTGCAGCGTGAGAGCGAGGGCGCGCTTATGGATGCTAAGCGCTGGATCGACAGCGGCTGGTTAGGAAAGGTCACGGAGGTCGAATCGTGGATGAGCCGCAACACGCCTCATGGCAAGGGGCAATGGGTGCGGCCGGTTCCGGAAGATTGCAATCCGGAGCACGTCGATTGGAATCTGTTCCTCGAGAACCGGCCCAAGACTGAGTTTGATGGTAACAAGTTCATAAATTGGCGTCTGTTTTGGGAGTTCTCGGGCGGCAACACGACCGAGAACATGATTCACCAGATAGCCTGGATCATCTCGGCGCTGAATCTTGATTTGCCGTCTGCTGCTTCGATGATGGGCGGCGTCTTCTCAGAAAGAGATGGACGCGAGGTGCCCGACACGATTGCGGTTACGCTGGAATACCCGGACAAAGTGGTGACGTGGCAATCGACGTTCAGCAATAGTCATTTCGGGTTCGGCGAACGCATTTTGGGAAGCGATGGCACGATAGCGCAGGGCGCCGGCGCGACCGATATGGTGACCGGCCGCTCCCGTTCCGCGATTGCATATTACCCCGAGAAGGCGAACCGGCCCGACGGCGAAGCCGCTAAGGGCGAGAGCAAGGACCAGAATCACATGGCGAATTTCTTCGATTGCATGCGAACCCGCAAGCAGCCGAATGCGCCCGTCGAGATTGGATACAAATCCGCCGTCGCTGTGCTGATGTCCAACATTGCGTATCGTGAAAAACGCCGCATCACATTGGAAGAAGCGATGAAGTACAGGCCGAAGTATGCCTAGCAAAGAGGCGGCCTGGCGTTCCTGTCACGTGGAGGTTGCCTTTTGCTCGTGGTAGTCCATCTCGGTATTAACTTCCCATAGGGCGGTTTTGTCCGCCTCACCGGCGACAACATTGTCCACCGCCATCATTGCCGTTAGCATCGAGTGGTGCTGATTGTTATACCGGTGCATGCCGTTGCGTCCAATTAGAAACAGATTTCGATAACTGTCAACGTACTCGCGAATTTCCGCAAAACGGTCGTAAGCGCCGAGATACAAAGGATAGGCTTTCTCCATGCGTATGACGGTTGAATCAAGCACGTCAGTGCCGTCAATTATGCCAATGTTGCTAAGTTCTTTGGGTTGCGAGGACAGACGATCTCCTGATCGGTGCGGTTCCAAATGTCGTCCGACGTATTACAGAAGTATTCCAGGCCAGCCATACCTTTTCGGGGTCGGCCACCATAAACGGGCTCCAGTTGTTAAAGATTTGAAGTCTGCCGAGTAGGACGTCCGGCTCCTGGATGTAGATCCAATTGTCACTGATCAGCTTCTTGCGCCGCGGCGTGTCTTCATTGATGAGGAGCGAAGGGACCAGGAGCCCGACAGTTATGAAATCCCTGTAAACGAGGCCGTCCGATACCTCTAACACGTTTTCCGGAGGCAGAGGGTCCAGCGACCTCATGATCTCGTTCACAGGGGCTGTCGAGAAGAAGTGATCGCCCTGAAACGTTTCCCTCTCGCCAGTCCTGGCGTTAACAGCTTCCACTGCTCTGACCTGCCAGCCATCGGTGATGACCCGGTCTGCAGAATAACCCGTACAAATCCGACCGCCCATTATTGTTACGCGGGCTGCAACCTCCTCCCACATTTGCCGGGGACCGAATTTAGGATAGAGAAACTGCTCGATGAGCGACGTCTGCGTGCCCTTCTGCCTGATGTCACGGTGCTCGAGCTTCAGCGCTTTCTTGACGGCATGAGACAGCGTTGCCCAGGCCGACAGTGAGTTACTACTTTTCCATAACGGCCCGTCGCCTGCATATGAGCGCGCAACCACCCGGGATCATCGGATGCGCAGTCCGGCACGGTCAAGAACAGAAATCGCTTCTTACTATGGGGATATTGATTCCAGTCTTCTGATCGAAACCAGCCCATGCGAACGCCGTCTTTGGCGAAGCGGCTAAACCCATCCTGCGAAGTGTACTTGAGCTCATTTGCACGGCCCCAGAGATAGATGCACCTGGCTTTAAGAGCTGGGGAGTAGTTAACAAGCTGAAGAAAAACGTGCGGGTTGGACACTACTATATCCCCGGTTAGCTTCGGAACTATTTCATCGAGTAGCTTCAAGTCGACCGGACGAGCACCGTTATTCGCTGCGGCTTCGAACTGATCTGGAGCTCTCAAAATCCCCGTGGCGGCTGCAACGGCGAAGTCCGTCCCGCGAGCTCGTATTTTGGTTGTGGGGCGCGCTTTTTGCGGGTTTCCATCTTTGGCGAGTGACTTACTTTCGGCAGCTACTTAGCAACACCATCCTC
>JAFAQG010000622.1 GCA_019246575.1 Acidobacteriaceae bacterium | reverse complement strand
CCCTCAACGCCGATTTCCTAATCGGAGGAAGCTACAAATATCTGCGTGGCGGGCCGGGCGCCTGCTTCTTGTATATTTCACCGGACGCGTTTGAAAGCGGACTCGCTCCTCTAGACACCGGCTGGTTCGCGAAGCGCGATCCGTTTCTGTATGATCGGCCCGATCCTCCGCAGCTTGCTGCTGGAGGCGACGCTTTTCTCGAATCGACGCCGCCTGTGCTTACTTATTATCAGGCTCGTAGCGGGCAACGATTTATTTTGGAGATCGGCATTTCGCGATTGCGCGACTACAATCTCGATCGGCTGAAGCGTTTGAAAACTTATCTGGCAAATGCCGGTGTCGATTCGTGCGGAGGTGATCCGCAGCACGGTGCGTTCTTGACCCTTCGACATCCCAGTGCCGCTTCCGTGACGCAGCGACTCAGCAATGTGCACATCCACACGGATGCGCGCGGACCCTGGCTCCGGCTCTGTCCTGACTGCCTGACTCGCGAGGAGGACTTGATCCAAGCGGCGAAAGCGGTTGCACTTATGATAAAAAGCACACCGCTCTAACCATGTCGCCCAATCCAACGTTGAACTCAGGCGATAACGCCTGGATGCTCACGAGTGCGGCTCTCGTCCTGATGATGACCGGGCCTGGTCTGGCCCTGTTTTATGGCGGCTTGGTGCGCCGAAAAAACGTATTGGGCACCATGATGCACAGTTTCGTCCTGATGGCGGTGGTTACCGTCTTGTGGGCTGTTTACGGTTACAGTCTTGCATTCGCGGAGGGGAATCCATTTATCGGAGGATTCAAGTACGCGTTCTTGGACCAAGTCGGCTCGGTGCCAAACGTCGATTACGGCGCGACCATTCCGCACGAGACCTACATGATCTATCAACTGATGTTCGCCATCATCACGCCCGCGCTGATTTCTGGTGCTTTCGCGGAGCGCATGAAGTTCAGCGCCATGCTCGTGTTTACCTGTCTCTGGTCGACAATCGTTTATTTCCCCATGGCGCACATGGTGTGGGGCAAGGGCGGCTTCTTGAACGCGTTCTTGGGCGGAAAGATTCCATGTTTCGATTTCGCGGGCGGCACCGTTGTTCATATAACGTCGGGTGTAAGTGCGCTGGTATGCGCTCTGTACCTCGGTAAGCGCGTCGGATTTCCTAGAGAACCGATGAAGCCGCATAATCTTGTGCTGAGCCTGATCGGCGCTTGCATGCTTTGGGTGGGTTGGTTCGGTTTTAATGCGGGTAGCGCAGTGAACGCATCCGGGCTCGCTACGAGTGCCTTCGTCGCTACGCACTTCGGTGCCGCCGCTGCAACTCTCGGGTGGATGTTTGCGGAGTGGGTCAAGCACGGCAAACCGAGCATGCTGGGCGGCATCTCGGGGGCCGTCGCGGGATTGGTCGCCATCACGCCCGCATCCGGATTTGTGCAGCCGTTCCCAGCCTTGCTGATTGGATTCCTCGCCGGGATCTTCTGCTTCTTGATGGTTACGGCTGTCAAAAATCGGTTTGGCTACGACGACACTCTCGACGCTTTCGGCGTTCACGGGGCCGGCGGAACGCTTGGTGCGATTTTGACCGGAGTATTTGCGACAAATGCGATCAACGACGGTCTGAAAGATGCCAGCGGAAAACTGCTGCCGCTGGGCTGGATAGATGGCAACCCGGCGCAATTGCTCAACCAAACTATAGGTGTCGCCATCGCCTGGGGACTCGCGATCGTGGGGACTCTCATTATCTTGAAGGCTGTAGATCTGCTGCTCGGCGTTCGCGTTTCAAGGGAGCAGGAGCTCGAAGGACTCGATCTCAGCATGCACGGCGAGGAAGGTTACAACCTCGATGCGTAGCAGAGGATGCGGCAATGATGCTTAGCAGAGGAGTGCGGCAATGAAAAAGATTGAAGCCATCATCCAGCCTCACAAGCTCGACGAAGTCAAAGAGGCCCTCAAGGGCCTTGGAGTTGACGGCATTACGATCAGCGAAGTTCGCGGGCATGGACGCCAAAAAGGACACAAAGAAGTCTACCGCGGAATGGAATATGAAGTCGACCTGTTACCAAAGATCAAGGTCGAAACGGTCGTGCCTGATTCGCGTTTGGACGAAATAACGCGCGCTCTCTCTTCAGCCGCACGTACTGGCAAGATCGGCGATGGCAAGATTTTCGTCTACGACGTGCTCGAAGCGATTCGCATCCGCAATGACGATACGGGCGAGGCCGCACTCTGAACTTTAGAGAAGGATCGTCTGCGCTAGCGGAAGCAAAACTACAGCACGTCTTCGAAGCATTTCACGTCGATAAGCGTCCGCAGCCGCTTCTTGCAGCGAGAACGGAGCTTGCCGATTGCATTGTCAAAACGGCGGCCGCGGACTGTCTGGAAGGGCCTGGAACTCCACAGGTCACAGTCGCCGCTGTCGGAGGGTACGGACGGCGCGAGCTGTTTCCGCATTCCGACGTGGACATTCTGCTGTTGGTTGAGAACGAACCCGATCTTGGGGCCCTTAAAGAAGGCGTGTCGATATTTCTGCGCGTTCTTTGGGACTCCCACCTTCGCGTGAGGCATTCGGTCAGAACGGTGACGGAGTGCTGCAGGCTGCACGATGACAACATCGAGCTGCACATCAGTCTA
>JAFAQG010001043.1 GCA_019246575.1 Acidobacteriaceae bacterium | reverse complement strand
ACGAATCTGTAACAGCAACACGCCCCGCAAGAAATCGAACAGATCGGGATCGATCTCCGGTCGATTTGCCTTCGAAGCTTCAATTGCTTCGGTTACATACCGAACGTCCTCACCGGCGATGTCATTCCGTTCGGGAACCACGTACGTGCGGTAAACGGGAAAGCAGGCCACCACCTCGCGAATGGCACGAATTGCGTCGTGCCGCGTGTAGTCCCTGTGATCCCGGTGCGCTTGGCAGATATCGAGAAACAGGTTCGTCAATCTGTTTACATCGCTTCCCAGCAGATCGCGCAGAACGCGATGCTTTCGATCGCGGCATACCGCAGGGTAGTTACTTGACTGGCCGGTGAAGTCCGCGTAAATGTTTGTGAAGTGCCGCTCGTTTGCGCCATCCACGAACAACGAGCCTGCTTCGTTCAGAAAATCGTAACCTGTGGTGCCGTCGACCGGCCATTCCGGCCGCAGCTGCTCGCCCGGCTCCAAAATCTTCTCGCCAAGAATCCAAACACCGGGAGCCTCGGCCCTGAGCCTGTCGAAATACATTCGCGGGTCTCGTAAACCGTCCGGGTGGTCGACACGAATCCCATCGAGAACTCCTTCGCGCAGCCATTTCAGAAACAGCGCGTGCGTATCTCCAAACACCCTGGGATCTTCCATGCGCAAGCCCACAAGCGTGTTTACATCAAAGAACCGCCGGTACCCGAGATCCTGTTCAGAGGTGCGCCAAAAGGCCAGCCGAAAATTCTGTTGCTCCAGAATGGTATCCAACTTGTCGACATTCCTATTCGCTTCCTCCAGCACGGCGTCGACTGTTTCGGCGATGAACGGGACCTCGGCGAATAAGCGGTCTAGCAGATTGCCTATGACTGCTTTGTCGCGATGCCGCTGAGCGATATCCGCGTGCCCGGTCGAAGTAGCCGCGGGTAGCGCGACCAATGAATCTGCCAAGAACGCAAGGTAATCCGATCCCGTTCTCGAAGCTGCCTCGGCAAGAATCGGAGGCAATGAGCGTGGAGCAGCCGGCAGCTCGTGATCGAAGTATCTCCAGTAGAATTCGCCGCCCTTCCGCTTCAGTTGGATTTCGCCGCGCGCCAGCACTCGGCCATAATGATCGCCCAGGATCGGGACCAGCAGCTTGCCTCGAAACTTATCGTCAGGCGGTTGCCATTCAATGTCGAAGTACGACGCGAACCTGCTTGAGCGCCCGTTTTCCAGCACGTCCCACCAGTACCGATTGCGCCGTCCGCTAATGGCCATGTGATTGGGAACGATATCGAGCACCTGCCCAAGGCCGCACGCTGCGAGCCGCTTCGAGAAGCGGTCGTGCGCTTCTGCTCCCCCAAGCTCCTCGTTGAGTTTGTGATGGTCCACCACATCGTAGCCGTGCTTGCTTCCGGGCGCAGCTTGCAAATAGGGCGAGCTGTAGACGTGAGATATTCCGAGCTGCACGAGGTAATCGGCGATTGCAGCTGCATCGTCGAATCCGAAACCGGCGTGCAACTGTAACCTGTATGTTCCAACAGGAACGCGTGGCATTCTCAGTTAAGAGTGTGTCGAGCCGGACATTGTTTCGACCCGGCACTTGCGGCCGCAAACATCAGCAAAGACGTACAGTGTAATTAGCGCGACATGCTGTATGACATCGCAAAACTACCGACAACAGAGAACTCGGTCATTGTTCTCAACCCGAATGACAATGTGGCGGTAGCGCGCGTTCGGCTCGGCAGCGGTCAGGAGATACAAGCCGCCGGGACAAATATCATCGCTCAGCACGATGTGCCCGCGGGCCACAAAATCGCCTTACACCCGATTGCGGCCGGCGAGCTTGTCTATCGTTACGGCAACGTGATCGGCTTCGCAACGAAACGGATTGCTCCGGGCGAGCATGTTCACGTGCACAACCTGGGCTATAAAGATTTGGATCTGTCGGACGTCATGCCTGCGGAGCATGCTTCCGCTCCGCTTCAGCACCGGGCAACGAGGACCTTCCTCGGCTATCGGCGCTCCGATGGGCGCGTAGGCACGCGCAATTACATTGCCGTGGTTGCGGCCAGCAATTGCGCCGCGCATACCTCCGAGTTGATCGCCGACAGCTTTGCGGATGAGAAGCTACCCCATAACGTAGACGGCGTGGTTGCGTTTCCGCACGGCGAAGGCTGTGCCATGTCAATCGGGCCCGATACCGAACAGTTGCAACGCACGTTGAGTGGCGTGCTCGATCATCCGAACGTGTCCGCTGCTCTCATTCTGGGGCTCGGGTGCGAAGTCAACCAGATCAGCCATTATCTCGGGTCAGCCGATGGCGGGCCGGTGTCCACACCCGCAACTTTGCACGGCCTCACCTTGCAGGAATCCGGAGGAACTCGCGGAGCGCTCGAAGCAGCTCGCCGGCAGATACGGCGCTACATCGATCGTGCCGCGGCAGAAAAACGCGAGGAGCTTCCCGCGTCCGAAATTGTTCTCGGACTGAACTGCGGCGGTTCGGACTCGTTCTCCGGCATCACAGCGAATCCCGCGCTCGGCTATTGCTGCGATCTCACGGTCGCGCAGGGTGGCACGGTGGTCCTGGCCGAAACCACCGAGATTATCGGCGCGGAGCATCTGCTGCTGCGCCGTGCGCGCAACCCGGAGGTCGCACGCGAGCTGTTGCAAAAGATCGAAACTTACAAGGCTTACCTTCGACAATTTGGCGGAACGTTCAATGACAACCCGTCTCCCGGTAATAAAGAAGGCGGCCTCTCCAATATTCTCGAAAAGTCGCTCGGAGCAGTGGCGAAAGCCGGGACAACGACGCTCGAAGATGTTGTCGAATACGCCGAGCGCATCACATCGCGCGGATTTGTGTTCATGAACACGCCCGGCTACGATCCGGTATCGCTTACCGGACTCGCTGCGGGCGGCGTGAACTTAATCGCATTCACGACGGGGCGGGGAAGCGCCATCGGATTCCCGAGCATTCCCGTTCTGAAGATCGCGAGCAATTCGAACACCTACCGGCGCATGACCGGCAACATGGATATCAACGCGGGCCGGATCGCCGATGGAGAGGCCACGGTGGAAGAAGTCGGGCGCGAAACGTTCAACGCTTTACTTCGTGTCGCATCGGGCGAGAAGACGAAGGCCGAACAACTGGGCCACCACGAATTCGTGCCCTGGCGCATTGGTCCGACGCTGTAATTATTTCGGCGCGATGTGGAAGAAATAGGCCGTCATCACCACACCCACGCAAATAACAACGGCGCGGATCCAGGACGGCTTCATGCGTCTTGCCAGCAGGGGCCCGGCGTATCCGCCAATGACTCCCGCGATCATCACGACCAGCGTCGGAGGCCAGTAGATCTCATGCGCCACGATGAACAGGATCGCCGCAATGGCGTTGAGCGTGGCACTGAGCAGCGTCTTCATGCCGTTCATGGCGTGAATATCGGTCAAGCCATACAGGCGGAATGCAGCCAGGATCATGATTCCGATACCGCCGCCGAAATAGCCTCCGTAGACCGCAATCGGAAACAACAACAGCGCCATCATAAGCTGGTTCGCGTGCAGTCGTCCTCTCAGCGCAATACTCACCTGGTTACCGAACGCGAACAGCACTGTCGCAAACAGCAGCAGCCACGGCGCGATCTGCCGGAACGTCTTGTCGGATGTTACGAGCAATAAAAGAGCTCCGAGTAGTCCACCAAGAAGACTCACGAGAAACCACACACTGAGCCTGCTTTCATCGATGCGCTTGATATCTTGCCGGTATGCGATGCCGCTGCTCACGGATCCTGGAACCAGCGCCACCGTGTTCGACGCATTCGCAATTACAGCCGGAACCCCGGCGATCACGAGAGAGGGAAACGTGAGAAAGCTGCCGCCACCCGCGACCGAGTTGATCACGCCGGCTGCAAACCCCGCAGCGATAAGAAGCAGCAAATCCTGTAAGCTGATGCCCAGCAGAACCCTCCGGACTTCAGTTTATGTAAGCGGAGCCAGTGCTGCACTTTGGGACACTTGACAGTGATGCGACTCGCGCGTTTATTGACGTGCTCTATCGTTATTTCGGTGCTGGCGTTCGCCGCGGGTCCGCGAAAGCCAGTCACCATCGACGATGTCGTCTCCTATCGCACACAGCACGGGCCCACTCCGATTTGGACGCCCGACGGAAATTCGTTCGCTTATGAAGAGAGCGGCACCGTTTACCTCTACGACATCGCTCAGCGGCGCTCGACGCGCTGGTTCGAAACGAAGGCGCTGGAAATACCTGCGAGTATCGCAGCGAAAGCTGAGCCGTATAGCTGGAAAAACCGCAGAGTAGGTGATTCCCGTTTTCAATGGTTCCCGAACGGCAAGGATTTACTCGCTGTCGCGAGCGGCGGGGTCTTCATTGTCCATCCGGACGGCAAAAACGAACAGCTTATCGGTCCTCAGTCGCGTCCCGAGGACCCGAAGCTCTCACCTGACGGCCAGAACGTTTTGTATCGGTCGCACTGCAATCTTTTCGTTTTTTCAATCCGAGCGCATCAGATACGGCAACTCACAAACGATGGTACGCGAGAAGTTCAAAATGGCCAACTCGACTGGGTGTATCCGGAAGAACTGGACCTTGGCGCAGCAACCTGGTGGTCGCCCGATTCGAAGCGCATTGCCTATTTGCAATTCAATATCGCTGACGAGTTCGTGTATCCACAGGCGGATCTGCTGGGTACGCGCGCGATCAGCGAACCCGAACGTTACCCTCAGGCGGGAACGCCGAATGCCAAGGTGCGGCTTGGCGTCGTGCCGGTCGAAGGCGGCGAGACCAGATGGATGGAGGCCGGCAACAGCCCCGATGTGTTACTTGCTCGTGT
>JAFAQG010000984.1 GCA_019246575.1 Acidobacteriaceae bacterium | reverse complement strand
CAATCGCTGGCTGAAGGTGAAACTACAGGGAACCAAGTGCAATCGGACCGCGATCGGCGCGCGCGTAACCGCGCGTTACAACGGTAAGATGCAGGCGCAGGAGGTGTTAAGCCAGGCGAGTTTCTATTCGGCGAACGACCTCCGGCTGCACTTCGGCCTGGGCACTGCGGAAAAGGCCGACTTAGATATACGTTGGCCGAACGGAACTATTGAGCGCATCTCCGGCGTTGCCGCGAACCGGTTAGTAACGATTCGCGAGGGCGTCGGAGTAATTAAGGCCGACGCCTTCTCGAAGCGATGAATTTTCTAAAACTCGAATTTACCTGAAATCTGAACAATCCGCGGATCGTGGAAGTTCGTGATCTGACCGTATGTAGAAGAACCGAGAATCGTGCTGACGGTCGACGGATTCGCATGGTTGAAGGCGTTGAATGCGTCTAGCCGGAGCTGCAGGCGGTAGTGCTCGTAAAATGCGAAATTCTTGAACAACGAAAGATCCCAGCGCTGGAATCCTGGCGCTGTTATGACCCCGCGCCCGGCGTTGCCGGGCCTTATCACACCGGCGGGTACATCGGCAAAACAGGCAGTATTGAACCAGGTTGCGATTGTGTGGGGCGCATTTGAGTTCGGGTTGCAAACCATATCGGGACGGGCGCCGGCCGCGCTTGGACCAATGAAGCCCAATCCCGCGGGATCGGTGCCAGCCGTCGTTGTCGCGGTCAGAGGCACGCCCGAATCGACTTGCACAATGGCAGAGATCTCCCATCCACCGAGCGCTTTTCCGGCAATCCCCTGCTGTGCCCGTAAGAACGGCAGTTCGTAAACAGCGTCTGCCGAGAACACGTGCGTACGATCGAGTTGTGCTCGCCCATACTCGGCCTTGAAGTTGTAACTGTTCTGCGGCGCAGTGGAATTATCGCTTTGGTTATCTGTCAGATTCTTCGAATAGGTGTACGAAGCACTGATTTGAGACCCTTCCCTGAACTGCTTCCTCGCAAACACCTGGAGTGAGTTGTAATTGGCATTGAACCAGGGCTCAACCATGTTCACAGCTACATACCCGGGATAGGGCCGGATGGGGTTCAGGGTGGGTGTGTTAGCGGAAGTAATGGTTGTGCCGGGCTTGATGACACCGGAGCTATAAGCAACTCCAGGATAGATCTCGTTCAAATCGACGATCCCGAGCAGATGCGTGCTCTTCGATCCTA
This sequence comes from Acidobacteriaceae bacterium, assembly GCA_019246575.1. Next base: position 3,467 of record JAFAQG010000984.1, on the reverse strand, counting down.
CATATGCCAGGTTGAGAACGAGGCTGTTTGTCAGCTGGCGCTGAATGCTGAAGCTCCACTGCTGCGTGTACGGCGGGACATAATTTGGCGATGTGCCGCGGACGGAGGGTACAGCGGTGTTTATCGGAGTGCCGGCCAACGGATTAGTTAGCAACGTGTTTGGAATAGTTAGCGTATTTACGAAAGGAAGGTTGTTAAAGATATTGAGCTCATAGAAGCCATAAGCTGTTGCGTCGTAGAAGATGCCATAGCCACCGCGTATGGAGGTCTTACCGGTGCTGAACGGATCCCACGCAAAACCGACGCGCGGCGCAAAATCTAGAATCGACTGGCTCGATACCTTTTCGCCGTACGGGGAATTTTGTCCGCCGATGATGATGCCGTTCGTGAGGGTGCCAGTGCCCGGGACCAAACTCCCGGTGGGTGTAACAACGGGCGCCTGCGCCCGGTTGTAGAGGGCGGGATCGAACGTCGTAAGCTGATTGTTGTTATCGATGGGATTTCGAAAATTCGAGTACCGCAACCCCCAGTTCCAGGTAAAGTTCGGTTTAATGCGCCAGTCATCCTGAATGTAGATTTCCCATTGTTGAGCGCGGATATCGGGTGTGATGTCTTTCGAAGCTTGCGTAAATGTTGTTACGTGCCCAACCAGAAAGTCCGCCCAAGCCTGCTCGAACGCGGACGTGCCAGCCGGCCTGACACTCGCGGCGGGAGTGAAAGAAAATGATCCCTGATTCGCGTTCGCCGCATTTTCAGTTTTCTGGTAGTAGTTGTAAGAAAAACCGTATTTGACATTGTGGCGGCCCCAGATCGCCGTCATGTTGTCATAGCCGTTGTAGTTGCGGTTGTAATCGCGATAGGGTCCGAAACCGGAAATGCCGGTTCCTCCACTGAAAGTCAGATTAGGGATGCGGCCGAGCGTGTTCGCGAACGGCAACGGAACCTGGATATCGGGCGATTGCAGATTCGTGTTCAGACCGGTAGATTTACTCAGCACGGCACCGAAGGAGTAAGCAAATCCGGCTTCGTTCACGAGCGTAGGCGAGAATGACGAGGTCGCCCGGCCCACCCAGCTTCTTCCAGGTGAATTAGTGCTGGTGGTTGCAACATTGGGAACCGGCTCGCCCGTAAATAATCCGCCGGGCTCGACCGTCGGAATCTGATCCCGCAGAAAGCGCACAGATACTTGCAGCTTCGGGCTAAAAACGTGGTCGATTTTGTATAACTCTTGCTCGAAATTGTAGATATTTCGTCCCGGACTCACAACGCTGAATGTTCCCGGCGCGCCGCTTGGTATGCGGTTATAGATGTCTTTGATGTATTCCTGAGCGACCGGATTGATGTTCGTAACCGTGGTTCCCGTTTGCAGACAGCTGCTGCCCGTATAAGACAGGCAAACCGGGTGCGCAAACACACCTTGTTTCATTTGCGCCGTCGGCAATGTCGCCAAGAACGAAGTGTAAGTCACGACGCGGCGAAATTCTTCCGAAACAAAGAAAAATGTCTTATTGCGTTGCGTGTTGTACACCTTTGGAATGAAAAGAGGGCCGCCGAGAGTCCAGCCGAAGTCGTTGTACCGCAGAGGCGGCTCCGATACGCCCTTCAGCTTATTTAAATAAGGATTGGCAGAATAGGCATCGTTCCGGTTGAATTCGTAGGCATCTCCGTGAAAGTCCTTCGTGCCGGACTTCGTGACTACGTTGATCTGTCCTCCGCCGGCGCGGCCGAATTCGGCGGAATAATCGCTGCGCAGCACGGTGAACTCTTGCAGCGCATCGACACTCGGGTAGTTCAGCAGGGTCAGATTAGCGCCGCGGTCCACGTTGTCGGCGCCATCCACCGTCCAGTTATTTTGCGTCGGCCGGGAGCCGTTGATCGAGAAATTAACCTGGTTGGACTCGCCGGACGGATTTGATACGCCTACATATATCTGGTCCGATGCCGTTGAAGTAACCCCCGGCATCAGGGTGACGAGTTGCTCGTAATTGCGATTATTCAGAGTGAGCTCGCGGATCTGCCGGCCGGTAATGGTCGTGCTCTGTTCGGCTGATTGCAGTTGAACCGTTTCAGCCGCCTCCTGCACATTGACGACTTCGCTCACACTCCCCACCTCCAGCGAAACCGGCACGGTCAGCTTAGCGTTTACGTTAAGGACGATGTCACTGACCGTCGCTTTCTTGAATCCTCTGGCTGAGACCGTAATCGTGTAATGACCGATGGGCAAGAGCTCGGCTCCAAACTCGCCGTTTGCGTCGGTGGTCACGGAGCGCTCCGTCCGGTTGCGGTCGACGTTCATCAGATCGACACGCGCTCCGGGCACCTTCGCGCCGGATGGATCCGTTACCGTTCCAAAGATGCTGCCGGTGATGTCGGCGGCTTCGAGTGCGCCGTGCCGGCCGGCTGCGACGAGACAGAAACATACAACAACCCCAAAGAGTTTCTTCATCACTTACCTCCGCGAAACAGTTGTATTTATTGTGCACCGAATCACAACAGAATGCACGCAGAATGTTGTTGGTTCCTCGCACAATCAGACCGCCGGGTACTATGTGGAAAAATCAAACTTGCGCGTATATATACGTCTGTGTGTCTGTGCGTGCTGGCTCGCCTCGACCTTCGAATTTGGCGTGCGGGGCCAGACGGGGCCGTCCCACGCCTCAGCCATGCAGCCGTATCAGGCGTACGTTACCGCCGCTCGCGGCGAGGTTTCCGAGATCCGTAAAGACGGATTATGGGCGATCAGTTCCGGCGAGCGCGTTCCGGTTCAGCGCCTCATCAAAACCGGCCCGGATGGATATGCGCGCTTTGAAGTGCGCGGCGGAAGCTATTTTGAAGTCTTCGCCAATTCGCGAATTGCTTTTCGTCAGAATGCCGGAAGCGCAGGCGATCTGCTGGATGTAATTGCCGGGCGCGTGCGCATTCATCTGAATCCTGGTCCGGGGCAGACGCAACAGCGCGTATCTTGTGCCATTGCCACCGTCGTTGCCGGCGACCCCGCCACGTTTGCCATAGCGATTGGCGAAGACGAGATGGTTCGCATCGACGTGTTCGAGGGCCAGGTCCGGATCAGGCATGCGCTCTTGCCCCGCAGCGAACCCACTCTGGTAAGGGCAATCGACGCCATCCTGGTCCAGAGAGATAAGCAAATCGTGCGCCGTGTCGACCGCGGCACACTCTACCGGTACACGGTGAAACCGCTGCACGATCTCTTTGCTGCCGTCACGCCAGGGCGTTCGAGTGCGAAGCCCGAGGAACAGCACTTTGGGTGCGACCGGTTAATGGCTCGCGCGCCTCCGGTCCCTCGTTTCTTCTAAACCCGCCGCACTTCGCCCCTACAATGAAAGCAGAGATGAAACATGCCCGGTGCATGCTTCACGTCGTCGAGGCTACTATCCTGCTGTCGAGCTCCATCGTGCTTCGAGCGCAGTCGAAGCTGCCCGCCTCTGGCCTCGAATCGCCGTGGGACG
>JAFAQG010000892.1 GCA_019246575.1 Acidobacteriaceae bacterium | reverse complement strand
GGAAGGGTGCAGTGTACTGTCCGGCTGATGTCGAACTCGTGTCGATCTTCGTACCGGTGTGCGTTTCAGTGACTGTGATTTTCGCACCTTCGATTTGCGCTCCAGACGAATCCGTGATGGTACCGCTCAAAGTACCCCGAAATTCCTGCGCAAACAGCGCTGCAGGACATCCGCCGAGGATAAAGAAAAGCAGACGCAAGGACATGATCTATTTCTCCGACGCCGTAGTTTTTTCCTACTGGACGTAAACCCTGTTGCTTATCGCGAGGCGGGTTCCGTCGCTCCCGAAGTACCGGAATTCATAACGGCCCGCGTCTGACGGTGCCGCGAAATTTAACGTGCCCGTCGTCGCGTCTCCGATGTACTGGAACGTAAGATACTGGTCATCAGGGGCCCCCACGCGATAGAGGCCGACGTAATTCGAACCCGAATGGCCCGCCGGAGCGCTCCAGTTCACGGCAATGTTATCTCCGGCCGAAACCGAATCCGGACTGGCATTTACGGTCATTGGAACCCAGCCGATCACATTATTGGGATCGCTTAACTGCGCAGCTTCGTCGTCGGTAAGCTGGCTCGAGCACGCCAGGCGCTGACTTGTATCTATCGGGTTGCCGTTCAGATCCGTGCTGTGATATTCCGCGAAATGAATAGAAGCTGCCATGCTGCAATCGGCATTGTTCAACAGCCAACCGACAGGTTTGATGTGTGCATCCATGGCCGCATTGATGAACACCACCTCGCTGAATGGGAACCCGTTCGGATCGATGCGCGAGAGATACGAGCTGGCATCCGCCACATTCGGTGCTCGGGTCAGAATGCAGTTGACATACACATTTCCATGGCTCCCCTGTGCATTTCGAATCTGAGTGTAATAGGCAGGGTTCAGCGCCTTCAGCTCGCAGTCTTCGAAGAATACCTGGCCGCCGCCCCACATGAAATCGACATCGCCTTCAATGTAACTGTTGGTGACGAACGCTCTATTCTGTAGCAGTAACGTGTCCTGGAAGCTGCTCAGATTCACCCTGTTGAGCAGTGTGCGCGCTCCGAATCCGCGGAACGCTTCGGCTTGCGATCCAAGATGAGGCGTTGTGTTATGAAGCGTGATGTTCTGCAGCACAAAGTCGTTCGCATCCATGTTGAACAAAGCCCGAAACTGAAGTGAGACCTGGTTCAGATTGTTATTGTTGGCGTACTGGATCACTGTTGCATTGCGGTCCTCGCCTTCAACGGTGATGAACGGCTTATTGGAACGCAAATAGACGATTTCGGTGTACGTTCCCCGCCGCACATCGATCACGACGCGCTGTGTGTTGTTCTGAGGCACGAAATCGATTGCACCCTGGACCGTACAGAAGTCTGCATGGCCATCGGCATCGACCACAAGGCGCGTGGCGCCCGGAGGAGGTCCGGACAGCTTCGTCCTGAATCGCCAGTGGTAGGGGCCGTTAAATCCACGAAACGAGTCGCCATGGGAATCTTGAAAAACGCCGGCATCGATCAGAACATAATAAGTCTGGCCATAATTGAGCGGCTGATGAAGGTAAATGGCGGCTGTATTCCCCGTAATAATAACCGGGTAATAGTTAAATAAGTACGGTTGGCCGTTGTAAGTCGCGCCGCCGATCGGGCGCTTGAAGGAGTTGGGGTCAGCCACATCTATCGTATCCACCAACGTGTTGTCGGCTTGATAAACCCTAACCGTGCCCGAACTGCCCAGCACTGGCTGCTGATTGAACGTGAGGTAGAGTGGCGTATCGATACAGATGTTTCTGGAATAGCTTCTAGGACTTACGTGTCTCACCCATATTGGATCGGCCAGCGCGTTGGTTGCCGGTAGGCATACTAATAGAGCCAGCACCAGAGCGCACCATAGCAACGACGTTAAATATTGCAGTCGCTTAGAACAATTTTTCACTGAGTGCTCCTTCTGACTTGCGAAATAGTTGTTGAGGCAAGAAGAACATCTAACTCACCCTCGTGCGCCGGGTGCAGTCCGCGAGAAACGCGAGTGCATTGGAGACGCAACGCATTTGCAGGACCGGATGCATCGGGGGTACGCGGTGAAACAGCAGCGTTCCGCGGTCTATTTTGGAGGTAAAAGTTCCCGCTCCGATGTTGCGATCGTGGTCACGGCTGTAGGCGGCAATTATCTCGACATTGACTCCGTCGACAAGCAAACCGTTACTTTGGGAACCTTTGACCTGGTAGTAAGTCGTCATGGCACAATTCACGGGTAGACCGTCATACACAGGATGTTGGCGGACGAAATACCATGCGCCCATCCACGGGGCGCGCAGTATGCCGACCAAGCCCCGATATTCGAAGGCTCCGAGGGCCGCGACTGCCCGGGCGAGCGCATCGGTTTGTGGATCGGTTTCTGGAACTACGAGCAGTGACGTACCCTGGCGAACCTGCTGCAACAACGCGGGAGGAAATGCAAGATCGACGGCGGCACTCGCGCCCGCTTGTGCCCGTGCATCTTCGAGTCCGGTCTCCTCGCCTTTCTTGCCTTGAGCTTCGATGTGACGGGCGGAGGTCGCGATGATATCGAACGTTCGCTCTTCCGAAAACGGCTGAACCGCGACTGCCGGGATACGCTCCAGTTGCGTCCGCAAATCGGCCGAAAGCTGCCAGATGCCCACGGTCAGGGTCTTTGAGCGCTTTGGATGGGAGTCCACGACAAGGATTTCGCGTTCGAAAGTAGAATCGGGATGGGACGGCAGTTCGAATCGGAACGAGTACGCGCCTTCCCGACGCAGCGGCTTGGTAGTGAATGCCTCGTGAACAACATAGGCAAAGCGATCCTTCTCAAAACGCGGGCAATCGAATGCCTTAAGTTCGGTCGTAACTCCTTTTGGATCGCGCATGCTGAATGTAAGGCGGCCCATTACCGGCGCGTTCGTATCGTTGAGCAGATATAAGTCGAAGACGGCGCTGTCTCCGGTTGCAATTACTAAGTGCCGTTGCTTGGCAACGGGACGCACGCTTTTCAGGCTCGAACTGATCAACTTCAGATCTGTTTTAAAATTCCGCAGGTTATCGACCAGTCCGGAGTGATTTTCGATGGCTGTTGTCTCCC
>JAFAQG010000837.1 GCA_019246575.1 Acidobacteriaceae bacterium | reverse complement strand
CGGCGGCGAGGCACAACGGATCCGGCTGGCAACTCAGATCGGCTCGAAATTGCGCGGTGTTCTTTACGTACTTGATGAACCCTCGATTGGGCTGCACCCGCGCGACAACGGGCGCTTACTCGACACGCTGCATCATTTGCGCGATCTCGGTAACACCGTGCTGGTTGTCGAACATGATGCCGAGACGATCGAGCGTGCGGATTACGTCCTAGACCTCGGCCCGCGCGCCGGACGCCTGGGAGGAAATCTCGTCGCACAGGGCAGGCCCGCGCAGATCATGCAGATGCCCCAGTCCCTCACGGGCGAATACCTATCCGGTCGGGCAGAAATCAAGGCGCCGGTCGTGCGCCGAGTCGGGAACGGTCTCAAGCTAACGGTGAAAGGTGCACGAGAGCACAACCTGAAAAACGTCAGCGTCGAGTTTCCGCTCGGCACCTTTACAGTGGTGACGGGCGTGTCCGGCAGCGGGAAATCGACGCTGGTGCACGATATCCTGTACCGGGCGCTCGCGAAAGAGATCTACGGCTCAAGCACTCAGCCCGGTGTTCACGATGCCATCATCGGGATCGAGCACATCGACAAAATCATTGAGATCGATCAGGCACCCATTGGCCGCACTCCACGCTCGAATCCCGCGACCTACACCGGCGTGTTCATGCCTATACGCGAGATATTCGCGATGCTACCGGAGTCTCGCGAGCGCGGATACAAAGCTGGCCGCTTCAGCTTCAACGTGAAGGGTGGGCGCTGCGAAGCGTGTCAGGGCGACGGACTGAAACGCATCGAGATGAACTTCTTGCCGGACGTATACGTCACCTGCGACGTGTGCCGGGGACGGCGCTACAACTCCGAAACGTTGCAAGTGAAATACAACGGGCGCAGCATTGCCGATCTGCTCGAGTCGACGGTCGATGACGCGCTCGAGCTGCTGGCGAACATCCCTCAGGTCCATGCAAAACTCAAAACCCTGGCTGAAGTCGGACTCGGCTATTTGCATCTGGGGCAGTCTTCAACTACTCTGTCGGGCGGCGAAGCGCAGCGCATTAAGCTTGCGCGGGAGCTAAGTAAGCGCCAGACAGGGAGAACGTTCTACTTACTCGATGAACCCACAACCGGATTGCACTTTGAAGATATACGCCACTTACTCGACGTGCTGCAACGACTGGTAGATCTCGGCAACACGGTCGTGGTGATCGAACACCAGTTGGATGTGATCAAGAGCGCGGACTATCTCATCGACCTGGGACCCGAAGGCGGGGAGCAGGGTGGCGAGGTCGTGGCAGTGGGGCCGCCTGAAGATGTAATCCGGAATTTGCGCAGTCACACGGGTCAGGCATTACGAAAGATAATGAAGGCGGGCAATGCAGCCTGAACTCAATTCTTGGTTGCCGGCTGAAGCGCCGCCTCACATCGAACCTCCGCCCGCCCGCGAGCCGTTCTGGGACTATGTTGATTTGATTTGGCTGATCGGCATTCTGGTTGCGGCTGTTGTCATCTTGGGATTATTTGGAGCGGGCGCATTCGCCATTTCTCCACGATTAAAAGATGATCCGGGAATCCTGCTTCTTTCACTTCAATTTGCGCTCTACGGCGCAATCTATCTTGGATTTGCGTTCGTTTTCAACGTGCGCCACGGCAAGCCCGTCATGAAATCTCTGGGATGGCGTGCGAGTACTTTCAATCTCGGGCTTGCTGTCCTCATCGGTCCTCTGCTTGCTTTTGCTATCGCCGGCATTGCCGCTCTCTTACACACCCCGAAGGTGCCATCGCCAATAGAGGAGTTTACGAAGAACCCTATTTCGCTGGGTCTCGTCGCACTTATGGCGATCACAATAGCCCCGCTGTTTGAAGAACTCGTGTTCAGGGGATTTCTTCAGCCATTACTATGTCGCAGCTTCGGTGTTATCGCCGGAATCGCAGTTACATCGCTTATATTCGGATCGCTACATGGGTTTGAGTATCAATGGGCTTGGCAATATGTCTTCGCGGTATCGCTGGTTGGAGTCGCGTTCGGATTCGTTCGCGCACGTACCAATTCCATTATTCCTTCAACAATCATGCACGGATGCTACAACGCTGTATTTGTCGTTGCGCTCGTTGCTTCCAAATACGGTAAAGCGTGATGCCTGGTCCCGCTGTTCTCACCCGCAGCAAGATCGAAACGATCGAATGGACACCTGAAGGCGTCGTGATGATCGATCAGACTCGGCTCCCTCGCGAAGAAGTTTTTGTGACCTGCCGCACTTACCTCGAAGTTGCCGATGCCATCCGGAACATGATCATTCGCGGCGCACCGGCCATTGGAGTAGCGGCGGCAATGGGCGTGGCGCTAGGCGCGCTTCAGGCTTCAAACCTGGAGGCTGAGGTGCCGGCCATCTGCGACACGCTCGCGAGAACGCGTCCGACCGCCGTGAACCTTTTTTGGGCCATAGAGCGGATGAAACAGGTCTACGCTTCCGTGCGCCATCTCTCTCCTGAACAGGTTCGGAAGCGGTTGGTGCAAGAGGCTGTGAAGATTCGCGATGAAGATATTGCGATCAATGAAGCGATTGGCCGCAACGGTGCGCCGCTCATCCCCGATCGCAAGACCGTACTCACTCACTGCAACGCCGGTGCTTTGGCGACGGCCGGTTTCGGTACGGCGCTCGGAGTAATTCGCGCCGCTGTTCAGACGGGCAAGAAGATCGATGTCTTCGCCGATGAAACACGGCCTTTCCTGCAGGGTTCGCGTCTCACCGCCTGGGAGCTGCAACGCGACGGCATCGAAACCACCTTAATTACCGACAATATGGCGGGCCATTTTCTTAAAAGCGGACGGATCGGTTGCGTTGTCGTCGGTGCAGATCGCATCGCGGCGAACGGCGATGTGGCCAATAAGATCGGAACGTACAGCGTTGCGGTACTTGCGAAAGAGAACAACGTCCCGTTTTACGTCGCCGCGCCCATATCGACTCTCGACCTATCGCTTCCCTCAGGCGATCAAATTCCGATCGAAGAGCGATCCGCCAAAGAAGTCACGCAAGTACGGGGAGTCGATCTTGCACCGGAGGGCATCAGAGTCGCGAATCCCGCCTTCGACGTAACACCGCACCGGTATGTGTCCGCGATCATTACGGAGCGTGGCATCGCGCGCGCGCCTTACACGGCAACGTTGCGCGAACTGTCTTCAGCGCGTTAAAGGATCATTCGCTCTGCTGACATCCGTCTACATGCGAGAGCTGGTTGCAATGCTGTCTACCCCTTGCGATTCACCTTCAGGCACGTAGCAGTCGATACGGTGAACAATATAGTTCGGGCGGGCACGCGTATGTTGCAGATTCAGCCAAATGTACTGGCCAATAATCCCGAGTCCAAGACTTGTTAACGCTCCGAAGAAAAAAATCGCAAGCACAATCGGAGTGTAGCCGGGAACTGATATGTGTCCGGTAAGTTTGGCAATGACCAACACTACCGTACCTACTAAAGCCATGACAAGTGATACCGATCCAGAATAGAGCAGCAACTGGATAGGCAGATCCGTAAAATTGAAGATACTGTTGATGCAATACCGAAGCTTCTTGTGGATGGTCCAGGCACTCCGGCCTTCGATACGTCGCCGCCGGCGGTAAGGTACAAACGCACGACGAAAGCCCATCCAAAGAAGCAGGGCGATCAAATTCGAAGTGCTCTCTTTGAATTGCAAGAGACGATCGCGAACCAAGCGGTTACATCCAAAGACATCCACTCCTCCTTCGGGCATATCTTTCAGAACGAAAACCCGGTAAATAGACCAGAATGCAGTAGAAAGCAAGTCACTCAGGAACGAGTCGGAGCGACCCTCGCGGGTCCCGAACACGATATCGGCGCGGTCGTCCGCAAGTATTCGGAAAAATTGATCCACCAGTTCCGGTGGCTCCTGGAGATCGGCAGCCATAACAGCGAAGAACTCGCCGGAAGCAGCTTCCAATCCCGCGGTAATTGCAGCAAACGACCCGAAATTTCGACTCAACTC
>JAFAQG010000434.1 GCA_019246575.1 Acidobacteriaceae bacterium | reverse complement strand
CGTAAATTTCTCCATGAACCATCACGGCTGCAACGGCGTCGTACACCTTCGCGTATCTCTTCTGGCCTGCTCTGAGCAGTAGTCTGATCCACGCACCTGGCGTCCACCGAACAAGGGTTCCGGATCGCAGCATCGCAATGCGTATCCGGTTAATCTCCAACGAATGCGGGATGTGATGCTTGATCTTTATCTCCCCGTCGTCGTTGTCCGCGCCCAACGACAGCGGGTGTACACCAATGTGTTCCAGCCCGTATATCCCGGTCCTCGTAATCGAGTACAGGATATTTCGATTGAGGAATGCCGGCCGTTGTTTTTTCAGGAGCCCGCATTGCGCAAGCCGGCGAACGCGCCATTCGAAAACCTTCCGGTTCGTTTCGATTCCCCTGATCTGAACGACTTCGGAAAGCTGTTGGTGTGTGATCCACCTCGATGTCGCGATGAACTCGAGGACCTCGGCATCTTTTTGGTTCAGCTTCGGTGCGGCAGGCCCGGTGCTCATTTCAGTTCTCCGTTCGTGCAGTTCAATGCCGCTCGCCAGGGACAAACGGTGTCGGGATTCAGGTGGAACGATGCGCCGCCAGCCGTAATCCATCCGAACGCAGGCAACACAACGAGCGCTTCCTGCTGTCCGTTTCCTTCGCTGAATGAAACGACATCTCCCTGGTCGCATATCCATCGCTTCTGCCTGTCGATCCAGCCGAGATGGTCCGTGGCAATTCGTACGAGGTAAACTTCCGGCGTCGTTTCAGACGACAGCGGCTTTTTTAAAAACAGCTTTCGTTTACCTTCGAAGATCGTCAGCGGATCGGACTCGTACACCCGCGATAACCAGCGATGGGCCCGGTCCGGATGAAACCCCGTGCATTCGTCTATTCGGACATACCCGTATATGCACGAACGGTGACGGCATTTGCCGGAAGCCGGAACGCCTGTCGTGTTGAAGTGCGCGGGGCCTTTGCCGTTTCGAGCAGATCGCGTGCTCCAGATCCGGCCGAATCCGAGTACCGAAATCAACATCGCTCGCTCTCTGTGTCCGTCGGCTTCGCGGCATTTGCGGCGCCTTTGCCGTTTCCTCCCCGCTCGATCTGCTGTCGAAGATTCCGGTTCTGCTGTTCGAGCCGGCGAATTCTCTCCACGAGCTCAGGATTGGGTGGATTCGCTGCGCTTTTGCTCGCCTGAATTTTCTGTTCCGCCTGGGTAACCCGATCACTGAGCGCTTTCAGACTCGTGTCCTTTTTGGTCAACTGATCTTCGAGATGCGCGTTCTTCATCGTCAGCGATTCGTTGTCTGCGCGAACCTTTCGCAATTCTTCTTTGAAAGTGTTCAGCGTCGCCGTTTCGGGCGTCACCATGCCCGACTCGGCGGATTCCACGACACGGTTGCATTTTTCGACATGCTCGTTGTATCTCGCGATCGCGTGATCCGCTTTGCGCTTGCAGTATTCGGAATACCGCAGTGCATCCGCGGCGCACTCGGCGAGTTCCCATGTTTCTCTGAGCCGGTCGTTATGAATCCACGCGAGCGCGAACCAGCTGAGTACGAGAAGTGCCGTTACGCAGAAGCTGTACCAGAAATATTGATTGGCTGCGGCGTTATCCAGCCAGGCCTGTTTCCGTTCGTCGAAGACCTGGCCCATGTTGACGCGACGAGGATTCAAATAGTTGACGATGGCTTCCCATGGGGACACACCGGGGTGCGCGTATCCACCGGCGGCTGCGAGCGGAGAATATTGAGCCGAGGGAATTTTGCGGGGCGAAGATTCTGGACGCGTAGTAATCTGTGGCGCCGTTCCAGACTGATTACCCGCAGAATGCGCTTGCCGGTCGGCTGGCGCTTGAACCGTCGGTTTTTCCGGTTGCGATTGCGCGGCCGGATTAGCGCCGATCACCGGCTCGTGCCCGGACGTCTGACCAAAGAGGGCCAGCGTCCCGGCCACGCATATATAAAGGTAGCAGCGCAGCATAATTCTCCTCGTCAACGTCTCACTCCGATCTTTCGTCCCCAGGGCGATGACTCCGCGATTTCCGCGTTTTTGAATCTCAGATTCGCGCCTTGTTGCTGATCCGCTCGCGAATGCCGGAGTTGCGGCAGCAATTCCCACTCGAATCCGGGCAGGCTGATGTCCTGCGGGGCTCGCACATGCAGATGCTCATGCAACGTACCTCGCGTGTTGTCGGTCATCAGGATTTCCATTTGGCCGAGAGGCAGGTTCTTGATTCGTTCGTCCTGAGCGCGATATTCGCGTTCTTCGCGCTCGCTTGCGCTCTGTCCTTTCTCGAACCGCTCCCAACCGAACAACTGATGACGAACAAGGGACTGCGTCCGGCGGGTGACCGCGTGTTCTGCGGAAGCATGGATAAAGAACCGGGCAGAGTCCTCGTCCTGAGTCCGGAGG
>JAFAQG010000408.1 GCA_019246575.1 Acidobacteriaceae bacterium | reverse complement strand
GTAGTAGACCCCGACATGATGATCGGCCGCAGATCCGTTAAACGCCAGCAACGCGTCACCCTCGTCGTTGGCCGCAATAGCGGGAGCATAATAATGATAGCCGGCTGTCCGCACCAGGCCCTGTCGCTGGACGGTAAAAGAGTTCGGGTCGATTTGGTACCACTGCACACAAGCGCGCTGGGCGGTGTCGCCGTTGGGAGTGCAGCCGGTGGTGTTGACGGTCCAGAGACCGCTGCCGGTTCGGTAAACCGCATTGAAAAGACGCGAGCCCCACGTCGTAATCAGCGCGCTGGTGCCAGCCTGCTCCGCATTGGGCGGGACGGAATACGGATTGGTGGATACCGGTCCGTAGACCCCGTTAATCTGTGTGGGATCGGCGGTGTCGAGTTTCCATACCGTCAGCGCATTTCCGCCATTTAGCAAGGCATTGACCAGGTAGGCCGAGGTGCCCGTATCATTGCTCTTGGCGGGGATGACCGAAAAGGGCAGGGAGCCGTCCGCGTTCGGCATATTTAATACCAGCGAGGCCGGCGCGCTGGGGGCCGCCGGGCAGGTGCCGAGCGAAGCGTCATTGTAAATCGCTGTTTTGGGGTACATCCACAGCTTGGCGTATTGAAAACGGTTGTCACTGAAGGAATACATATTCGCGGTGATCAGGAGCGCGTTGCCGTCCGTGCTGAACCGGGGTGAGTCCGCATACAGGCCGCTCGTTTGAGAATCGTTGGTATCGAACCAATAAGTACATTGCCCGGCTTCGCCGGCAGGATTGTATCGGGTTACGGAGAACACGATATAGGAGCGGTTCGTGTTGGGATTGTTAGCGCGAGCGGCGATGACATAACGATCCCACAGTTGAACGGGCTGCCCGGGTAGTTGAACGGGCGACAGATCCCGCAGGATCTGGGCCTGGGTGACGAGGTAGCCCGCAGAAACGCCCCCGAAAACACTCGCCAAATCTTGTTGGGCATTGTGAATGTTGTCAGGTCCCTGCAGGGCATTGAAGAACTGCCCCAGCGAATTGTAAGTGCCGAGGAACAGCCGGGTTTGTCCCTCGTACTGACCGGCGGCAATCGTGGGCGCGGCATCGGGGTAGTGTCGGGAAGGCGTCCCATACGTGGGTCGCCAGCCAAGATCCGTGTCGTATTGCCCGGCGAAGCTGGTCCGCAGTTGCAGCGTAGGGCTGCTTTGCGCGCTGGCAGACCCCGGCAACATCAAAAAAGCCGCGCTCGATAGAGCAAAAGCGGCACGAAAACAAATAGACTTCATTGAATTCTCCCTATTTGAGGGCTACGCGTCGTCTGCATCCCTCAATTGTTTACGCCTTGTACGCGTAAGCGCGCGACGCAAGGGACCACTTCAAAGTAAAATTTTTGTTGCCTCGAATGGGACGGGCTGCTTGCAGTCCGGTATGAGGTTCGCGCTAGTAGACCAAGATCTGACAAGCCGGGGCTGTTGCGGGCTGCCTTAGCCGCGATTTCTCACAAACGACCGATTCTGTTGAAAAATTCATAACGGTCATGCACAGCACGACTTTGTCGTATCAGGAGATCGCAGTTTGAGGGGGCGACGCAGATTCTGCACCGTCGCCATCAGCAGAAACTCCTCTGCCGCTCCGGCGAGGCCCCGGAGTTTCAGCCTGCTGAATCCAAAGTGCTGTTTCCTGTGCGCGAACAGCATCTCGACTTTTTTCCGCGCTCGGCGCGACTGCTGAAAGGCATCTGTGCTTTGCAGTGCCATGACTTCTTGTCGTACCGCTTCGTCAAACGGCACAGAAAGAGTACGCTTCGTGCTGCGCGTGCATTGCTGTCGAAGGGAGCAAGCTTTACAGTCGCTGGCTGTGGCCCGGTACATATGAATACGGGTTGTCTTTCGAGCGGTACGGTGTTTGAGGATTTTACCTTCCGGGCAAATGAAACAGTTCTTTTCGGCATCGAAGGGGAACGCCTCCCGGGGCAGCAGTCCTGGGGTCTGTTGCTGCCGATCCAGGACGGGGATGTGAAGCGTGATCTTCCGTTCGGAGAGCCAGCCCAGGAAGGGGCCTGTACGTAAGCTTTGTCGGCCGCCAGCCGTTCAGGCCGGAGGCCGTGCGTCTGTTCCACCCGCCCCAACATGGCTTTGGTGGCGAGGATCTCCTGGGCGAGGCGGGCCGGCGTGGCTTCGACCTCGACGATGACCGCTTGGTCCGTATCGACCAGATAATTGCTGAAGTAGCCGAATTTGCCTCGGCCCTCCTTGGTATTCCAGGCCGCCGCGGGATCGGTCGGCGAGAGATACTTGGCATCCCCATCCGGTATCGGATGGCTAGCGTCCACCACGATCAGGTACTCCCGGACGGGTCTGGTGTCCGTTTTTCGGAGAGCCTCGACCGTCTCGACCCGACGGTCCCGTCCCGCATTTCCGCCGATCAGACTGCCATCGACGGCAAAGTCTTCGCCGGGCACGAGACCCGCTTGACGACACTGGTTCACCACCTCTTCGAACAGGACACGGTAAATATCACTCTCTCGAAAGCGGCCATACCGGTTCTTAGAAAGAGTCGAATGAGGCGGGACTCTCCCTTGCATTCCTAACCGACAGAACCAGTGGTAGGCCCAGTTGAGATGCACCTCGCGGCACAGTCGCCGCTCCGAGCGGAGGCCGTAGACGTAGCCCAGCAAGAGCATACGCAGCAGTAGTTCGGGATGGATGCAAGGACGACCGGTGTGGCTATCATACTCGGCCAAAGCCGTTCGCACGCGATCGAAGGGAAGTACCGCGTCCAGTCGACGCAACAGGTGATCCGCCGGAACGTGATCGTCCAGTCGGAATCGATTCAGTGAATTGGCGGGCGCGCTCTGCCGGCCCATCATAGTTGATTTCTCCCGTGTTTTCAGGTTATCCAGAACAACGGCGTCCCACAGAAAAGTCGGCAAACGAGTTTTCAACAGAATCGACCCTTCGTGAGACGCGCTCGCTGACATTGGTCGCTCTTCGTCATTGTCTTCGTATTGCGTTCAGCGGAGCTCTTGGGCGAGTCCGATGAGAAGCCCTTCCGGCCCGCGGAGGTAGCAGAGCCGATACGCGTCTTGATACTGGACGACTTCGCCGACGAACTGTGCGCCGCGCGGGCGGAGCCCAGCGTCTCGTCGATGTCGTCCACGGCGAACATGACGCGGAGGTAGCCGAGAGCGTTCACC
>JAFAQG010000407.1 GCA_019246575.1 Acidobacteriaceae bacterium | reverse complement strand
AACCGTTCGTTCCTGGGCCAACCGATAGGCAACTTGCCGCCAGATTTCGCCCGATTGTGGATATCCGTGCAAGAGGATCACTGGACGGCCTTTCCCGGCCCGGGCGATGTGGAGGTTTATGTTGCCGACGCGAATGCGGCTCGTCTCAAATCCGAGCGCTTTCCAGCGATTCCCCGCATCTTTCAGCAATCCATCAAGGCGCGACCCACCGTTCAGCGTTCCTTCCAATCGAAAACATTCCTTAAACAAACCGGGTGCCGGCTTCGCGAACTTCTCCAAACGGGTACGAGACTCCAACGCTTGCACATTGTCCGCCACGGCCGCATCGAAATGCGCCTTACTCACCCATCGCCCTTCCGCTAGAACCCGGTAATCGTCTTTCTCGCTTTTCCATACGGCAAGCGAGACGAACCCGTCCTTCGCCGCAAGTCTAGGAGCTTCGATCTGCATCTCGGCAATCAGCGCTTCCTGGTCCTCGCGGGAGGCCGCCTGCCACATATTGAAGAAGGTAATCTCAGGCATTACTCGCTTCCTTGTTGGCTTCTTTCGCTTGCGACGCTAGGAAGTTTCGCATTCGGGTCCGCTGGTCGTCGGTACCGAAAAGGCCGGCGAACGCTTCTTCCTCAAGTGCCGCAATCGCCGACGGGGCGAGGTGAACCCCTGCAGTAAAGACCCGTTTGATTGCGGCAACAGACTGGCGGCTTACTTGCGCGATCTGCGCGGTAAGCGCACGCACACGGTCCATGAGCTCGGCAGATGGAACCACGTCAAGGACAAGTCCCATCGACTTCGCCGTCTCGGCGTCGACGGTCTCGGCCGTATAGAGCATCCTGAGTGCGCGTTGATGCCCCACTCGTTGTGCCAGTCGCCACGTGCCGCCGAAAGCAGGCAGAACGCCGCCCATTGCTTCAATCTGGCCAAAGCGCGCCGCAGGCCCCGCCAGGATCAAGTCACAGGCCAGCGCTAACTCACAACCGCCGCCCAGCGCCACTTGATCGATCGCTGCGACAACTGGAACTGGCAATTCGGTCAGCGCATCCCCGAGGTTATGGCCTGAGCGGCTAAATGCGCGTGCTTCGTGCGGGCTCATCTCGGCCAGTTCCGCCACATTGACAAGCCAGGCCTGCGCATGACGGGCCGTCAGGACAACGGCCCGCAGAGCTGAATCGCTGGCGAGCTCACGGATGGCCGCAGTCAGTACGTGTTTGCCTTCAATATCCAGGCAATGTGCTCGGGACAAGGTCAAAATTGCAATCGCACCATCCTTCTCCTGTGTAAACGTTTTTTGCCTGATCTCGCTGTTCCCTTGCTTCATTCCTATCTTCTCTTCTAGCTCGCCTTTAGAACGCAGTCTTGTAAAATCCCGACACCGACCTTGTAAAATTCATTTGAATTACAGGAGTCAAAGTTGAGCGTGCGTGAGGATGTTGCCGCCTGGATCGCAACTGGAACAAACGTGAGTAGGTTTCGGGGAATATCCGTTCTCTACGGCGGTCCGCGGCAGGCTGTCTTATCGGAGCACGCGCACGCCGAAGCACAATTGAGCGTTCATTTGCCCGCAGACTGTGCTCCGGACTCCGGGAGTTGGCGTGCTTCGCTTTGTTCGTCTTACCAACCTCACAGCGGAGGATGGGCTGAGGGTGTTGAAGTCGTGGTGTTCCATGTGTCGCCGGGACTGCTGCACGAGGCTTGCGACGACATGTCATGCGGCGGGGCGGAACTGCTGCCCAAGCGCGCCTTCCGAGACCCGGTGGTAGAGGGTCTCGCGGCTCTGTGCAACAGCGAGCACAAACATCCTCACACGCTTTCCGCCTTCCATACCGAGTTGGCTACTCATTTGCTGGTGCAACATCTTCTGCGGCATTACTCCTCCAGCCCTGCCGTAGCGGAAGACCCCGACGCTTTTTCGAGCCGGGATCTTTCCCGCATAGCCAGTTTTATAGAGGGCAACGTTCAGCGGGGCTTCTCGGCTGACGAGTTGGCTGTTTGGATGGGAACCACGCCCGCTCGCCTGTCGCAGAGACTTCGTCGCTCCACTGGCTTATCCGCGTGGGGATTCGTCCAAAAACACCGCATTGCGATGGCGAAATTACTCCTCAGGAATCACGCGCTAACCATTGCCGACATCTCCGCGCGGCTCGGCTATTTCGACCAGAGTCATTTTACGAAAGCGTTTCGGGCGGCCACGGGTCTGACACCCGGCTCCTTCCGCGAATAGCTCGCTCGATCAGCGCCGCAAATCATGATCCGGAGGCAACACGGATTTGCGGGAATGGGTTGCGCGGACTTTTTGCAAGGTTCATGGGCGGTCGCATCGGACCTTCCGATATCAAATCCGTTCTCATCAGGCACAGTCGACGGGCAATCCGGAAACTGAACGCAACCGCCGCTTAGATCATCGGCCAAGTGGCGATCTGAAAAGCAATCGACCCTGGGCGCCAGAGGGGCTCAAGATGTATGCTTTTCCATCCAGACGTCCCAGGTAATTGGACCAATCACCTCGTCGTCGAGAGCTTGGCCGCCCGCCTTGAGGGCGAGCTTAATTTGGCCGTGGTGATACCCCTCATGCCAGATCATGTGTTGAAGAAATAGGAGCGGGTGGTCGTAGTGCACGTTTGTCTGACGGCCGGAGGCGATCAGAGTGCGTACTGCGTTGCGAACTGCGGCTGCACTGCGATCGAGTTCTTCGGCGAGACGGTTAACGTCGAGTTCGTTGACCCACTCTCTTCGAGGGACTTCGATTGCCAGGTCGGGCACGTCTTCGGAGAGGAAGATAAGGCGCACGAAGTGCATGTGAGTGAGTAGTTCGGAAACGGTGGGGCTGTTGGGCAGCGCCCGATGTGTGAGCGCGCCCGAAGGTAGCGCGCGCAACAGGTTAACGAGGATGCAATTGTTCCGGTCCCAGGAGTCGAGAAGCAGATTGAGGAGTGTGGCGTCGTCTTTGGAGGGCATCTTTGTCAGTCTATGTCCGTTGAAGGTTTCGCCTGCGAGATGCGGCTCCATTCGTCGCCGGTGACGCCCAGCGTAGAGTTTTGATTGCGACAAAAAGCCGGAAACAGGAGCTAACGCGCGCGTTGCATAAACCTTCGATGCTGTTGGAAAACTCTTTTGGCGCGCTTTCTTCAACGAATCGCCCAATAGCGCTGGGTGCTCGTAAAAGGCATCGTAGAGCTGCGTGCTGCTCCCCTGTATAAAATGCGCAGTATGACACGCGAGCGGATTCGGCAAGTGCTTTTGGGCGCGCGATCGGATTAGTTTACGTTGGGCTGCTCTATCCGTTATTTACCGATCTGTGGCACAGCAAATGGCTTATCGAGATGCACAACGAGGAATGCGAGCCGATGTTTATCTCGTTCTTTGTCGCACTCGGATTCTTCCTGCTGTTGGCG
>JAFAQG010000406.1 GCA_019246575.1 Acidobacteriaceae bacterium | reverse complement strand
AGTGGTTATCCCGCTGCCGGGCAGCGAAAAGCTGGCTGCGCCTAGAGCGCCGGCCGACGGTAACGATTTTGTGATTGAATCGCCCAGGTTATCTGACAGGGTGTAGTTCCGGACATCATCGCCGTTGGCGACGAAAATACTGAATTCCTCGATCGGCGAGGCGAATGTGATCATCACCGGATTCGTTTCGCCGGAACCGAACAGACCTTGGGTTGCGTAGACGCCGGTTCGATCGGCATTCAAACCGACCTCCGCATTGAGCAGCTCACCACCGCTGAATGTCGCAATGCCAATGGTAAGTGGTGAATCTGGAATGCCGGTCAAATTGCCGCCGCGATCAGCGGCCTGCGCGTCGAAGTTGATTACTGTGGCCATCGCTGGCGTGACGCCCGCAGCAGCTGTCCGAACCAAGTTGAATACGAAATGATGTATGACCTTTCTCATCGGCTTCCTCCTGAATGACTATCCTCGGAATGCTCAAATGTTTCCCGGCTATGGGGAGCCAGGAAGTTACTGACAACAAAGTTGGCAACATCACTGCCAAGTTGCTGACCAGCCGTAAGGTCGGTGCGGAAATGGACACCCGCGAAAATCCGGCTCAATGTGGCCTCTTCGGCAGCCACCGAAAATGCTGTAAACGATCGCTGTACTCCAGCCAAAACTTCCGACGTGACGTTCAAGCTGAACTGATCCGTTCCAAAAAATGAACCCAGCACAACTGCCCCGGCTGTGGCAATGACGGCGTGGGCACCCGGATAAGACGGATCTGGTGTGGTGTTGCCCACCTCCGGGAGCCAATTCGCATCCGCTGCCGTGTCGGGGTTGCCGTCTGTATCCGCCGCTCGGATCGCCGTTATCGGCCGCCAGAAGTCATACGTGTATTTCGCATCGTAGAACGCAATGACTCCGTCAGCGAATGTCAGGTTGAGCAGCGCGAATAAACGTGCGCTTTGCGCAGTGCTCAGATGTTCAGCTAGCGTTGCAGTCTGGGCGATCTCATTCCAGTAATTTTGGATTGCACCGTTCCAAAACCGGCCCGCTAACGCCTCCTCTGTCGTTGCTGTCGTGCTGTGCGCGATTCCAAAAGATTTGACTTCGTTGAAGGCCTCTGTATAAGTGCCACTGGTCAAAGCTGGAGGAGGGCCGGGACGGAACTGGCTCGCTTGCTGTAAAGCAAATGGCGTTACTTTAGACCATTCCGTGAATTGTGGTTTCGGGAAATTCGGTGGTGTCGATTGGTAATCTCCCGGCGCGGCTCCAAATACAAAGGGAGTAGGTTGCACATTGGATCCGTCCGTGCTACGAAAGGCAACGACTTGGTCGGCAACAAGTTGCCCAATAGCGATACCTTGTTCCTTGTGCGGTCCATCCGGCACTTCCTCAAGCGTTTGTTGGAACTCGGCATCAAGCATTGGCTCCAGGCTGGGGTAAAGCGCGATCAAAACTTCGTGCGCTGCCGCGGCAGCCGCTGCGTCCTGGGAAGCACGATGGGACACCCCTTCGACGTGAACTAAATAGGGATGGTGTGTTTCATCAATTGAGTTAACGGCATCGTAAATTGCCGCATGCATCATGGCAAAGCTGCGCGTCGGGTGAATGGTTGCTGGTTGAGCGCCCGGCGTCCTGACAATAGCCAGCAAATTGCGATTCCACTGAATAACCGGATTCGGCGACTCGCCTGCGGTGCCGGCGGGTGGAACCGCCACTTGCGCCTGGGTGCCGGCGCCAACGAGCAACAGGGTAAGAACAGTTCTAATCATGCTTGGATCGATTCTCCTTTGCAGATGCAATGAGCGACCACGATGGATGGTCGTTTTGCGAACCTGCTTCACTATCCCTATACTGCGTGTCAACGAGAAATATTCCAGCTCGCGCAATGATATTCAGTCCTGGCCGTAATTTGCGCCGAACGGAAACCAACATGTAAAGGTTTTGTATCTTTGTCGGCGGAGCTGAACCGGCTGCCGCTCCGCTGCATCTCTTCTGCTGAGCAAATCGCGCCCACTTACCTGGGTAGCGATTCGATAAAGCATCCAGCATAAGGGGCCGCTGGAATGGAAGGATAGCCAAATGTCTAAATCAGAAATGAGTACTTTTCGCAAAGTACTAGAAGAGAAGCGCAAGGACTTATTGTCGACGTGTTCCCATCGAGACGATATTGTGATCGAAGCTACTGCGGATGACATTGACAGGTTACAGCAACAAGTAACAAGAGAAGTAGCCATTCACCATCTCGACAAGTCGGCAAAACTGCTAAAGAGCGTACAAGCAGCGCTTGATCGTGTTGAAGACGAGATCTATGGCGTATGCTTACGGTGCGAAGAACCGATTGCCGAGAAGCGCCTGAAAGCGATCCCATGGGCATCGTACTGCGTCAACTGTCAGGAAGCCGTTGATCTTGAGGGCGTATTCGATGGCGATGACGGGAACACAATCGGATTTGCTGCTTAAGAACAACAGAAACCGGGCGGCTTGTCCTAACACAAGGCCGCCCGGTTGTTTTTAACGCCCGCGGCTGTCGGTAATCGGGGGCGTTTTCCGCTGCACTCTCGCGTGGAGGAGATCTACAGGGAGCGCAGGAAAGTTATGAGCTGCTGCTGCTCTTGTGGAGTTAGTGCGTTGAAGCGGGAAGTGACTTGCCGCGCCTCTCCGGCATGACGCTGTATGGCATCGAACAAGGTTAGAGACGCGTTGTCGTGCATGAAACGAGATTTAATGTGCAGACCCCAGAGAGGGACGGTACGCAGTTTGTTGGCTGTGTCCTGCGGGCCAGCCTGCACGATGCCATCGCCGGTTCCCACGTCATGCAGCAAAAAGTCGCCAAACGGATGAATGATCTTGTCACCCAACGCCTCGGGCACGGTATAGGCGCCTCCATTTATCACCGCGCCCGGATGATCGGTCGTTAGGGTCTCAACATGGCACGTACTGCACCCAATTGCCTTGAACAGATACTGTCCCGCGATCGCATCCGGGGTTGCTGCGA
>JAFAQG010000393.1 GCA_019246575.1 Acidobacteriaceae bacterium | reverse complement strand
TAATCGTCGCCGATCACGATAGCGGTTGCACTCCCGGCCCGAGCAATCCCTTTTGCTTCGCAAACATTGACTCACCCGCGCAAGGCAAATCCGGCATAGACCCGAACACTTACCTGTTCTGGGATGGAAAACATCCGACTACCGCCGCCGACGCCTTAGTCGCGGACGCAGTGTTTGCCGACATATCCGCCCCCGAGCCCGTAGCCACAGCCCTCGCATTTGTCGGCCTCGCCGTACTTGCGAGCTTCGCTCTATACCGCCGTCGGAAACTTCGCGTCTAAGCCTAACCGCGAGAAGCCGCCGTCGCGAATCGAAACACCGCCGCAACGGCAGCTCCATTCGGCATCTTGTTATGGGGTACGACGTAGATCTTTCCTGCGTGGATGATCGTTTGAACGGCAGCGTCGTTCACCAGATCCTCATCCTCTGCGGTGCCCGTCTCGCGGCCCTTCACGGTGAAGGTCGTCTCATCGAAAACACCCGTTTTCTCCTGTGAGTCCGAGACCAGCAGCGTCAACACTCGGCCTTCGTGTGCAGCCGTCACAACCTCTTTCAACCGGCTCGACGCAGCCCCACCTACTTTGTGGTTCCATTCCCCCATTGCACTGTCGATCTCTTTGTCATAGCAGCGCCGCAACGCGTCCAATGCTCGCGCATGCATTTCGCCGCCCCTCAGCCCGTCCGGGGCGCCGCGGACCATTTCGTCTGCTAAATGCGGATAAGTGTTCACGGCCCTGTATACGGGCAACTCATATTCGACAGCCGCAAGCACGACTGGCTCCGAATGGCCGCGCAGCACTTCGTTCACTCCTCGGTCGATCTGCTTGAAGAAGTGCCCCATGTACTCGTTCCAGTCTTCCGTGTCCGTCACGGTGCCGAACATCACGCCAGGCGATGAGCCCGACGATGGCCCCGGACTCGCCCGGTTGTCCCGCACGTGATCGGGTTCAGCGGTATTCATGAAGGCCTCCCAACTGGTCGCGGTCGATTCAGGTAGCGGGATCTCCTCCGAGGTCCTCGTCGTACAGTGCAGCAGACGAACTTTTCTTTGACTCAGAGCCAGAATGTAGAAACTGCGATCTTGAGTCAGTTCCGATAGTAAGGGACGAATATAGAAGTGCGGCCCCGCCACGACTCGATCCGTTACCTCATTGTCCAGCCACGACACCCGGAACACATCCGGCGACCGGAACACCACCACAGATCTCCCCTGCGGTTCCTGATCCTGCATGATATCGTCCCAGCGCCTGATCGAATTTAGCAATTCGTGGGCTTCCCCGCCGAGCTGGGTGATCCTCGGCTCGAGGCTCCGAACGCATTCTCGCCAATGCAAATCGTTCTGTTTCGCGTTCGGATTTATGCCGGCCGTACTGGCGGTGCTCAGCGGCATGTACACGCTCAGGCACGGACCGCTCGACGAGAGTATCGGCTTTAAGTCTTTCAGGGACTCGAGACTCGCCACTTCGCCCTTCAAAGTGTTCATACGCTTAGAAGACCCTGGAAGGGCCGCATACCGTTACTTGCTTTCGTCTGGGGAAAGTGCCCGGTAACAGGACGTTTCGGAACCGGGTCTTCCAATGGAGAGATCAGGCATGGCTAGGAAACAGAATCCGCCCGACTCCGATGAGACTGCTCGGAGCAAGCACCCCTACGCCGGGGACGAAAATATAACCGACATCGAGCCAACCCTTCCCGATCTGCAGACCTCGAACAAATCCGGGAAGCATTCGTCAGCAGAGAAGCTGGCTGCATCGCGCCCCGAACTCGGCGCCGGTCGAGGCGCTCAACCGGTTTCGGGAGCCTTCGGGGATGATGAAACCCACCCCGTAACGGGCCGCCTCGCCGGTCCAGGTACGAATCAATTCCGATGCGAGAGCTGCGGGCGCTACTTCAATACCGAAGCGGAGCTCTCCGAACATCAGGTAGAGTGCCAAGCTGCGAAGTCGGCGACAGCCGGCCGCAATCAGTAGTCCGGGTTGGAAATTTCGATCAGGCGCTTATCTTCACCCCCGTGAGTGAGCCGGATCTCGATTCGTTTTTCGGGCCATAACTCCGGAAACCGCTCGCCCCACTCGATCAGCACAAGCGCTGGCCGCTCAAACAGTTCTTCTAATCCGAGGCGGCGCGCTTCGTCGACAGTGTCAAGCCGGTAAAGGTCGATGTGGTAAACGGTTACGAGTTCACCGTATTCGTGAATAAGTGTGAATGTAGGGCTGCTGACATCATCCGCGCTGGCAGCGCCGCGCCCTTCCACGATTCCCTTCGCGAGCGTGGTCTTGCCGCTGCCCAGATCGCCGGTCAGGAGGACGATACCGGTCGCGGGCAAAATTCCGGCCAAATGCCGCCCGACTTGCCTCGTCTCCTCGTCCG
This sequence comes from Acidobacteriaceae bacterium, assembly GCA_019246575.1. The sequence goes on along the minus strand of JAFAQG010000393.1, from coordinate 6,244 downwards.
AATGGCTTTCAAACCGGAGGACGGAGTTCATCCATAGCCTCGGGCAGGTACTCGAGGAGGTCCGTCGCGAGCGTCGATTCTTCCCCCCAGTCTTCGCCCGCCATCTCGCCGCAGCGGCCCTGCAGCCAAACCGCCGCAACCGTTGCTCGCTTCCAGTCGTTCGGGTGCTGGGCAATGAGCCCCGCGATCATACCGGTGAGAATATCTCCCGTTCCTCCCGTCGCCATGGCCGGCGAGCCGGTCGGGTTCACCCAGGCTTCGCCATCCGGGAACGCGATCACCGTACGATCGCCTTTCAGCACCACCGTTGCGCCGCTCTCTGCGGCTAGTTTTTGAGCTGACCCGAGCCGGTCGGCCTGGATGTCCTTGGTCGATTTCCCGGTAAGCCGGCCCATCTCGCCCGGATGTGGGGTCAGAATTCGTACCTTGTCTGTTCGCGGAAGCTGCCCCGCAAGAGCGTTCAACCCGTCCGCATCCACAACCGCCGGCGTCTTCGCCTCCTCATACATGCGTTTGACCAGTTGAACCGTCGCGTTTTCGGTCCCGAGACCCGGGCCGATCGCCAGGACCGTCATTCTCTCCAGCAGCTTGAAAACCTCGGTCTCCCGCAGCGGCTCGGTCATAAGTTCCGGACGATAGGAGGCCGCCATGGGTAAAGCGTCCGTTGGCGTCGCGATAGTGACAAGGCCGGCGCCGCTGCGATACGAACCCAATCCGGCCATCGCCGGGGCGCCGCTTTTGCCAAATGAACCTCCGACCACCAGCACATGCCCGTACATGCCCTTGTTAGAGTTAGGAGGCCGTTTGGCGAACAGAAAGCGAATATCAGAGGGCTCGGTAAGCTGAATACTGTAGTTTGGGTTCGTTTCGCAAATGTCCGGTGCGGTCCCGATCGGCACAACCGAAAGCTGCCCAACATTTATATAGGTTGGGGACAGGCATTGGGTTCGTTTCGCAGCCGTGAAGGTCACGGTGTAGTCCGTGCGCACGAACTCCCCAAACGGCACCGTATCGTCGGACGGCAGACCCGATGGGATGTCGACGGCTACCTTCTTGGCGATTGGAAAGTTTTCGTTGATGGCCCGAATGGCATCCAGCGAAACGACTTTCGCCGGGCCGGTAAGGCCGGTTCCGAGAACGGCATCGACCACGATAGTTGCGAGATTGGGTTCGTTTCGCAATCCGGGGGTGACCGGGCATCCGCAGGCGTCCAGCATCCGCCGGTTCGCGAGCGCGTCGCCGGTCAGAGTCTGGCGGTCGAACAACTCGACAACCGTCAGCCCCCGGCACAGCTTGCGCGTGAAGAGTTGGCGAGCCACGACGAACCCATCCCCGCCGTTGTTGCCCTTACCGCAGACAACTACGACGCGATGGTCGCTCAGGGGCTTGAAAGTGTCAATGAGGAAATCGACGACACGGTTTCCCGCATTTTCCATAAGGATCAGCCCCGGAACGCCGCGCTCGATCGTGACGCGGTCGACCTCGCGCATCTCGGCAGCCGTAAGGATTTTCAAGCTGAGCCTACCTGGCGCGCCAGCAGTAACGTCATGTCGTCCTGCAGCTCGGGACTTCCGGTCCAGCTTCGGACGGCATCGAAGAGTATGCGAATGATCTCATGATCTTCAGAGTGCACATGCTTCTGGACGATTTCCGTCAGGCGCTCTTCTCCAAACATTTCCCCGTACGCATTCTCGGGCTCTGTGATTCCGTCTGTGTAACAGACAAGAAGATCTCCCGGCTCGAAGGTAACGCAACTCTCGTCATAGCGTGCGAACGAGAATGCCCCGACTACCATTCCGTTCGAGTCAAGCCGCGCCACTGAGCCGTTGCGAAATAGTAATGGCGACAAATGGCCTGCATTTGTATAGGTCAGTGTTTTCGCATCCTGATCGTATACGGCGAAGAAGAAGGTGGCGTATTTCTCCGGCGCGGTGTGTGCATGAACCTGCTTGTTCAACTTGGAAACCAGAGCGGCAGCATTGATCTCGGGTTTGGTGGTGCATTCAGTGTCGGTGATGGGTTGGGCTTCGGTGATTTGCGCGCGCAGAGCCGCTTGAATCGTTGCCATGAGTAAAGCAGCCGAAATTCCCTTCCCTGCCACGTCTCCGATCGCAAACGCCAGCTTTTTGTTCGCGAGTGCCTGGTAATCGTAATAATCGCCGGAGACCATGCGGGCAGGTTCGCATCGGGCAGTGAGCTTCAGGCCGCGGCTAGGCGGCGCCTCGCGCGGATAAAGCTGGCTCTGCACCTCGCGGGCGATTTCAATTTCAGTCTGTAAGCGCTGACGTTCCTTCTCGACCACGACCAGGCGTTCGAGATTTCCGGTCATCTGATTGAACGATGCAGCGAGTTCCCCGAGCTGGTCATCGCCGGCGACCGGGATCCGCTGTTTGAAATCGCCGTAAATGACACGGCGTGTTCCTTCGTAGATCTGACTGACGGCGCGCGTGATGCGCCGCGAAAGCCCGATGCCCACGACAAGGGCACCGATCTCGACTACAAGAAACAGCGACGCGATCACGATCAGCATGAAAGCTGCAACTCCTCTCACGCTGTCGGAACCGGAGAAGAAAGCGCGCAGCACAGCCGAAATTCGCGAGCGCACCCACAGAACAGAATTGTGTGTCGTGCCGGGCTGGTCGAGATGGACGTGGGGTTGAGTCGAGGGCAGCGCCACAGGAAGGTCAAGTCTGCTGACCGCTGCGGGTATTTTGTTGCTGTCTGCGTTCAGATTCAGCGCTCCTACACTAATATCGGGATCCGCTTTGCTTGGATCTGCGCGATTCACGAGTGCGATTACGCCCAGATGAGGTACAAGGTTCGCGACCATGTTATCCGTCAGTGGGGCGAGCGCCGTAATAGCCGTCGTTTGGTCGATGTAGTGAGCCCAAGCATAGAACCGGCCATGGTAAACGAGTAGCCCGCGAACGTCTTTCCACTGGCGAGGCACGGTCATTTCGGCGGCGCTGGGCGGATAGCGGTGACTTCCTGTTGCATCGTCAAAGTAAAACGCGATGCCTGGAAACGCCGCGCTGTACGCTCGCCGGATATGTACAGCGGCACGCGGGCGCTGATCGGGCGGCATGTCCTTAAGTGCCAGGACGGCATCGTCGACCGAATCGATCCGGCGCTCGAGAGCGGAGGTGGCAAGGTAAATTGCTAGTTCGCTCATTAACGTCCACGCCGCGAGGGCGAACATCGCGAATAGCAGCAGCACAGGGAGTACGCCGAACAGTCCGTAAACGACGAGCAGCCGGTTTCGAACGCTCCACAACGCGCGTTCCCTCATGCTGCGAGTTGCGCGGAACAAAACAACAACTCCGAGAGGCACCAGTACGCAGCTGTCGAGCAGAAGCAGGACGCCGTGACCGGTGACGTCGAAGATAATGTAGAGCGCGAGGCTAATCAGGAAGGCGATTCCCAATTTGCCGAGGCGGCGTGTGATCTGCGCGGCGCTCCACATTTTCTGAGGTTAGCGCGGGTGTGTCCCGCAGCTCGGAAAAGTGAAAGACGTGAATTGGTTAGAAACGGTAGGGTGCGAGGCCTGCGATTTTACGCGAGCGGGGCTTTTTGGACTTTGCCGCTGCGGATGCAGGAGGTGCAGACCCGGATGCGCTTGCCGGCGCCTTTCACCAGTGCGTGAACCGTCTGCAGATTCAAATTCCAGCGCCGCTTTGTCACATTGTGGGCGTGGCTAATGCGGTGCCCGAATTGCGGCCCGCGGCCACAGATTTCGCAAACTCTTGCCATAGGTACACACCGCCACTCTGTTAATCGAGCGGAAGTACAAGTGTAGCATATAGCGGCGCCGTTCAGAAGACCAATTTCCACGCGAGTTGCAGAGAGCGCGGGTTGCTCGAGAATGCCTGGCTCCATTGTTCGAAGATAGAGGAGGCGGGTTCTATGGCGCTTCGGGCCAGGTTTCCGGCTACCGTTCCTGCGCCGTATCCCGCGCCACCTCCGATCGCTCCGGGAGGACCGAAAGCCGCGACGTCGTTGAGGTACCCGCCCGTATACTGCGGATGATTCAAGATGTTGACGGCGCGGAGAGAGAATTCAATATTGAAGCGCTCACTGAGAGTGACCCGTTTTGCGAGCGTCAGATCAATGTCGTCGATGGGACTCAGATCGAGAAGACTGCGCCCGCCGTTGGGGAGCGTGCCCTTCGGGGCGGTTACAAACATGGCCGCGGGATTCACGGCCAGATAAGCCACGATCTGGCCGGCGCTGTTGGCGAGAGGCGTGGCCGTAGTGCCCAAATTGCGATCGCCCGCGGGATTGACGAATACGCGATCCGGGGCGCTGTCGCCGTTGAGATTAGAATCGACTCCGCTTTGCGGTGTGACATGCTGGCCCGACTGGTACGTATAGACAGGCGCGATTTCCCAATTTCCGAGTAGGTTCTTCAGCCACCGATTTCGATTTTTAAGATATGGAAGATCGTAAATCATCTCGAGCACGATACGGTTGCGGTAATCGAGCAACGACGATGCACGTTCGATGCGGAGATTTTGAGAATCCATCGGGCGACGCGGGGCCAGCACGGTGGAAGCCAAGGCATCGGTTGAATCGTCTATGTTGTGGCTCCACGTATATGAGCCCTGGAATTGGAGCCCGTTTGAGAAACGCCTGCTTAACTGGTTCGCCCAGCTGTGATAGATGGAGTTGCCTTGGGGCGTGAATGCAGTAATCAGGCCCGTAAAACCCGCGTTGGCATACTTAGGAACAAGAAAGCCGCGATTGTTAAACTCGGCTTGCAGGCCGGCGAGATTGCTCGTGAGCGAGTTGAGAGTGGCCTGGCTCGGAAGGGTAAAGAATACCGGCAAAGCGTTCGACGAATTTACTACGGCCTGGCGATTTAACTGAACCTGCATGGGGAGAAAGAGGCCGCGCGTGCCAAGATATCTGGTTTCGAAGATGTAGTTACCCGCGAACTGGTGCTGAATCCCGAAATTCCAGTTATAGGCTGCAGGGCGTTTCTGATTCGGGATGAAGCTCGAGGTAGCGGCTCGTGCTGCAGCCCCCTCGGGAACGATCACAGACGCATTCGAGGGGATGCCTCCGCGCGCGAGAAAGCCCGTGCCGTTTAGGCCGGTAACATCCACCGTAGAACTCAGCTGAGGCGGTCCGCTGCTGATGCCGAGATTGTCGTAAAGCACGTCATAGGAGAGGCCGAATCCGGCGCGAACGGAGGTTCTGCCGCTAATGCCGGGCGAATAAGCAACACCGAGACGAGGCATAAAAGTCGTTTTCTGGGCGGTTGGCGAGTTGAACACGAGAAGGCCGGGCACACTGGCACTGCTATTCAGCTCTTGCGTGCTCTCTCCCAGAGGAACGGTCAGGTATTCGTAACGCAAACCGGCGTTAACAGTGAGGTTGGGTGTAACTTTCCAGTTGTCATTTGCATACCAGGCAAAGAGTTGCTGATTCTGATAATAGGTTGCGTTACCGACGGTCCGCTGCGCGATGCTGTCGGGATTCGTGTCGTATAAGTAGTCAGAAAGATAAGTCCATTCGTAATCGCCGCGCGAGCGTTGAATAAAATGAGACGGCGAGATAGCGCTCCAGCCATCAAATCCAGCTTTTAAGCTGTGATTTCCCCTCGTCCAAGTTATGTTGTCGGAGAGCTCATATAGGTTTTGAATACGGTACTGTGGCGCGCTCGGGTCGGGACCATACGCGGCGTTTAACTCTAAGATATCGATATTCGGAAACGCATCCAGCCCGGGGAAGGATTGATTTCCGAAAACAGGAGTAACCGTGCTGACACGGTTGTATCCCAGCCGGAACTCGTTGATCAAAGTGGGAGTGAATGTGTGATATTCCGAGAACGTTGCGACGTACCCGTTCGCCGGAGTGACGCCAAAGAACACCGAGGGGAAACCGATTGTATCCGCAACTCCCGTGCGATTGAGAATGAAACGGCCGCGGAGCGAGTCTTTATCGGAGATGCTATAGTCCAGCGATCCGACGCCGAACTCGCCATTTGTAAAGGCAGGCAGGGACGAGGAAATTTGGCCGACGGGAATGCTGATTGCACCGATCGCGCCCGAAGCAAAGACGCCCGTCTTCAGGCTTGCGTTACTGCCGGGCGCGGGAGCGACGCGGATGGGCGCACTAAGAGGAAGAGTCGCGGGCGAAGCCACAGTAGGAGCAACTCCTAAATACTTTTTGTATTCGGAGAGGTTCGTCTGGTTGATACCCGGAAGCGAACTAAGAATGCCGTATCCTGCGGCGGTGGGAG
>JAFAQG010000386.1 GCA_019246575.1 Acidobacteriaceae bacterium | reverse complement strand
ACTGGGGGTGAATTAACGTTCGAGGAAATCGGATTTCGCGCCAGCCGGTTCCATTGAAGCGGCCGGCAAGCAAGCCGCATTGCGCGCCGCGTTTGTATGCCGCGGTAAGCCAGTCGCCGTTGCGGCTGATAGAACACTCGCCGATTTCGCCGCCGGATACTTCGACAATGCACCGTTCGGATAAACTCCGCCTGTCAATGGCCCAGAGCGCGCCGCCGCGCGTGACGATCAGCGTGTCGCGATTCGGATGAAGCGAAGGACTGAACGGGTGAATCGGGGCACCCGAAGTAAGCTGCCGTATTTCGGCCGTATCCAGAGAGATTTCGAACAGCTGGGGCGAGCCGGTGCGATAGGAGGTGAAAAACATCTCGCGTCCGCCGGGGAAAACCGAGCTCTGAAGAAAATATGTGGGGTGATTGATTGCGGGTCCGTCGGTAACGCGCCAGAGTTGCGCACCCGTAATGGGGTCGCGGAACTCGGTCACGCGCGCCCCAGATACAGGTCCCGACCCTTTACGAGCGCCTCGATTTTCCGGTCCGCCACGGAGCGGTGCAGCATCCAAAAGCCACAATCGGGATGAACCCAGCGGATGCGCTCACCGCCCAGGGTTGATGTAGCGCGTTCGATACGGCGGGCGATCTCCTCTGCGGTTTCGATCTGGTTAACCTTCACATCAACCACCCCGAGACCTAAATTGAGGCGCGCGTCGACATCGCGCAATCCGTCCAGTTCCTGCGGAGGGCGATGAGCCATCTCTAAGACCAGATGGTCGGCCTCGAGTGCATTTAGAAAACCAACAATGGCGCGCCACTCGCCTTTTTGGATCGTCTGGCCACCGTAGTTGCCGAAGCACAAGTGAACCGCGCGGCGGCGAGGGAATGCGCGCAGGACGGTGTTGATCGCACTCGCCGCAATCGGACCATCGTCGGGATTACCAGGGATGTTGGCCTCATCAATCTGCAGGCAATCGCATGGGAGATCCGAAACCTGCGCTGCAAGTACACCGGCGATGGCCAGCGATAACTCTTCGAGGTTTTTGTACTGCCGGTCGAGCAGCGTGCGGGCCAGCATATACGGGCTCGTAACTGTGAACTTGAACGGTCCGCCGGAAGCCGATGCCGCCACCTGGCAATCGGCCAGTAGATTCAGCGATCCTTCCCCGATTCGGTCCTCGACCACACCGGCGGGCTTACGGCGGAACTGCATGGAGTGCATGCGCGCGAAAGCATTCTGATCACTGCGGCCGATTCCAGTGCGGATGCCGGACATGGGGCGCAGGAAGTAATCGATCATGCCGTTGGTCTCGGGATGATTGACATCGAAGCGGTACAGCTCACCGTCAGTAGGCAGGTCGATGCCGGCCTCGCGCTGTATGGCGAAGACGACGCGCGTCGCATCCAGCCGGCCTTGCTCGCTGGGCATGGACCGCAGCCAGTCGGGAATCGGGTAGGAGCCGACGGTCGTGGTGAGAATCGGGTTCATCGCCGTGTGTTCGAGGCGCTTATGCAACTAACTGTTGCCACAGCGCCTTGTAGTAGCGCAGGAAACGCTCAGGCTCTTTGCTCTCCGGCACTTCCGCCAGCGTGTATCGAGTGTAGCCCGAAGCGCGCAGCAGATGAAAAAACTCTCGCCAGGGATAGGAGCTATACAGCTCGTTGATATGCGCGTTGCGCACATATGGCCCGAGCAAACGGAAGCTTTCCTGTACGGAGCCGTCTTTCACGTCTGTGGGGTTGGAATTCCAGCACGCGCCGGCATTGCGGTGATTGACTGCAAAGAGAATGTCGGCGGCGGTTTTTGGCTCCTGCGTATTCCTGCCGTGCACTTCCATCCAGATTTCGATGTGCTTGGGTTCGCCGTATTCGGCGAGTTCGCGGATACTGCCTGCGATGTTCTTAATGGTGGTCTCGTAGGGTACACCTGCGGGCAAACCGTTGGGCCGGACCTTAACGCCGAGTGCGCCGGTATCGTGCGCCAGATCGACAAATGCTTTGCCGGTTTCGATTTGCTTGCGGCGTACCTCCGGATCGGGAGATTGGAATTCGCACGTCGTGCCATAGCTCAGCAGGCGGACCTTCGAACGCTCGAAACGTTGGCGGACGCGCGCTCGTTCTTGCGGGCCAAGCGATGGCTCGACACCATGTTTCTGTCCGGTGCGCAGTTCGAGCGCTGCGATTCCGGTGCTCTCGAGCGTTTCAATGATGGTCTCGAGCTCCATGTTCTGGAGCAGATTGTAGGTGACGCATCCAAGTTGGAAGCCTGGGGCTTGAGCGGGTTCGCCGCGCGACTGACGCAATTCGGCCGCGATCGCCGGAACGGTGGACGACAATAGAAAAGAACGCCGGTCTATCATCCGAGCTTCCGTTATACCAGCAACTGCGCGCGTACAAGGCTGAACAGGGGTCCAGGTTAGCGTGGTCGAAAGCGGTACATCAGACGCTCGCTTGATGGTTAAGGAGAGGCACCGTGGCAAGGGGACCTTTGAGTGCGCAGGAAGCCGAGCAGTATAAATCGAATGGATACGTGCTCGTGAAGGCACTGTTTAGCGAACAAGAGATCAACCTGTTGCGGCGCACGGCGAAGGCCGACAAGGCGTTGAATGACCACTCTTACGGTCGCGCGGACGGTGAAGGCGGCATCATCAAGCTGTCGCTGTGGAACCATCCAGGCGAAGGCATATATGGGATGATTGCGCGCTGCCGTACGCTTGTTGAATCCGCGGAGTTGTTGCTCGGTGGCGAGGTGTATCACTACCACTCGAAGATGATTATGAAGGAACCAAGAGAAGGAGGAGCTTGGGCGTGGCATCAGGACTACGGGTATTGGTACGCTCACGGCGTCTTGTTCCCCGCGCTTACGAGCGTGTTCATCGCGGTCGACCGCTCGACGAAGGAGAACGGCTGCCTCCAGGTCTTGAAGGGTTCCCATCTGGCAGGAAGAATAGATCATGTCCGGACGGGAGATCAGGCGGGTGCCGACATGGAACGCGTCGAGGAGCTGGCGAAGCGTCTCGAGTTGGTGTATGTCGAGATGGCGCCCGGAGACGGAGTTTTTTTCGACGCCAACCTGGTGCACCGCAGTGATCAGAACCGCTCGGACAGCGCCAGATGGTGTATGATCTGCTGCTATAACGCGGCCCGGAACGATCCTTATAAAGAAGGCCCGCATCCCCGTTACACACCGCTCTCGAAGGTAGACGACAGCATGATTCTAGACGTCGGGGCGCAGCGTTTTGACGCGAGCGCGGCCGAGGCGATGATGTGGCACGATGCGGGGACGCGTGCGAGGTGAATATCTCTTCGCAAGGGCGGCTGTGTCGAGCGTCGATTGACAGCCAACGAGTGAAGCACGTTCGCCAGGGCCACGGCTCTTGCCGGTGATGCTGCGCTGGTACATCGCGACGCTTCTTTTCATAGCCACACTGATCAACTATCTCGACCGGCAAACCCTTTCGTTGCTGGCGCCGGATCTGCGCCAGACGTTCGGATTCAGCAACACAGGATATTCACGCATGATCTTCGCGTTTCTCTTTGCATACATGATCATGCAACCTGCATTGGGCCGGCTGATGGACCGGCTGGGGACCCGTAAAGGCTTCTCGATCAGCATCGCATTCTGGTCCTTTGCAGCCATGCTGCATGGACTCGCAAACTCTGCCCTGTTCTTCGAATGCGCGCGCTTTCTGTTGGGGCTCGGCGAGGCGGGCAATTGGCCGGGAGCGGTGAAAGCAGTGGCGGAATGGTTTCCTCTTGAGCAGCGCGCCGGTGCCACGGGATATTTCAATTCGGGCTCCATTGCGGGTGCGTTGATCGCGCCGCTCACGGTTCCCTGGATTGCACTTCGATTCGGATGGCGAGCGGCATTTATGGTGACGGGCGCGCTGGGCTCTCTATGGCTCATTCCGTGGCTGCTCATTTATCCGACCCCGCAAAAGATGGCGCGGAGCATGTTGCGGCTGCAGGTTGAACAGGCGCGCGAGCCCGGGTCCCACGGTCCTATCAACTGGCGAGATCTATTGAAGGGCCGCGATGTATGGAGCTTAGTGGGTGCACGCATGTTTGCAGACCCGGTTTGGTGGTTTTACGTGTTTTGGCTGCCTGCGTACTTGAAAGACGCACGGAAGTTCACGACGGCATCGATCGCGCATCTGGCCTGGATTCCATTTCTCACCGCAGGCATTGGGAGCCTTGCGGGCGGCGCCGCTTCCGATTTCCTGGTTCGGCGCGGATTTGCGATTCTAAGTGCAAGGAAAGCCGTGATGGCTGTTGCTGTAACGGGGATGCTGGCGGGAATACCGGCTGTGTTCGCGGCAAACTCCACGATGACGCTGTCGATGATCAGCACTGCTACGTTTGGGTTTTGCGCCTGGGCGGCAAATATGTTTGCGTTACCGGCCGACATACTTCCCGCCGATATCGTCGCTTCGACCTCAGGCATTACAGGAACCGGAGCGGCGCTCGCCGGCATGATCTTTACGCTTGCGACCGGATTTGCGGTGGACCATTTTTCGTACGTTCCGGTGTTTTTAGCGGCTGGTTTAATGCCTGTAATGGCAGTTACGATTCTGTACTGGGGTCTTCGAAAGGAACATATTCCCGAGCTCGTTTACGCCGAAGGAGGGTTTCACGATGAAAAGTAGTCGAATTATTGGTGTGATTGCAGCCATTGCGCTAACTGGGACTTGTTGCGGACAGGGCATTGGAACAATCTATGGCACGGTTACGGATCCGAGCGGCGCAGCAATCGCCGGCGCGCGGGTTACTGCCGTTCTCACCGCACGCGGCACAACACGCGAAGGCACAACGACGGCGACGGGCGAATACGCATTCGCCGCTCTGCCGATCGGAACTTACGACGTAAGAGTGACTGCTCCGGGCTTCCAGCAGTTTCAGCATCAGGGCGTGACTCTGGATGCCAATCAGAACGTCCGCGTGGATGCGAGCTTAAACGTAGGAAATGTCAATGAGGCGGTCACGGTCACAGCCGAAGCGCCGTTGGTTGAGAACCGGTCAGCGACGATGGGCACGCTAATTGACGAGCGCCGCATTGTCGATCTTCCGACAAATGGCCGCAACGTGATTTCGCTCGCCACCCTGCTGCCCGGCGTTTCGGACGTCAGCGCACCGCAGACGTTCACAGGCGATCGCAGCGGGCCTACCGTCTCGATGTCGGGCACCAAAGGAAACATGAATCTGTTTTTGTTCGACGGCCAGGATTATACGGCTGTGTTTCGCAACACCGGTCTGAATTATCCACCGCCCGATGCCGTGCAGGAAGTGAAGGTGCTGACAAGCAACTTCAGCGCCGAGTATGGGCACAATGCCGGCGGCGTGTTCAACGTGGTCACGAAATCCGGCACAAACCAGGTACACGGGACGCTGTGGGAATTTGTGCGCAACAGCGCTTTCAACGCACGGAACTTCTTTGCCGCTACCAATCAGCAGAATTCGCAAAATCAGTTCGGTGCGGCCGCTGGAGGACCAATCAAAAAAGACAAGCTGTTCGTGTTCGGCTCTTATGAAGGCCTCCGAATCCGGCAAGGCGCGCTCGCATCGGGAGGATTCCCGCTTACGGCGGAAGAGCGTGCCGGAAATTTCAGCGGACAGAAGACAATTACCGATCCGCAGACCGGCAGGCCATTCCCGGGGAACCAGATTCCGACGGACCGCTTCGATCCAGTCGCAAAAGCCATTCTCAGCAAACCCGGCCTCATGCCTTTACCGAACGGGCCTGGGGGCAGTCTCATCGAGCCGTATGCGCAGCCACAGAACAATGACCAGGGACTGATACGGGTCGATTACAACCTCAGCGAGAAACACCTGCTGACCGGCCGCTACAACCAGAATTACGCCACGCAAATTTCGATTGGCGGCAACGTACCGAGCTACGAGACCATCTTCAACTCGGCGAGAGTGCAGAGTGTCACGATTT
>JAFAQG010000285.1 GCA_019246575.1 Acidobacteriaceae bacterium | reverse complement strand
TAGTGCTCGTCCGTATGGGCGGTATTCAAGCTGAGCAGAGTCAGTTTCGGAATACTGCGCCCCAAAAAATGCGCCATCTCCGCTCCCTTCGCGTCCGTCATACCGTCGTACGCTTTGTCGCAGTAAGCATACGCCGTCTTCAGCGCCTCCAACAAATCTGCTTTCGTCGTCTTGTTTTCCACACCGGGTGATTTTGCGCCGTCTCCGATGACCGGTGAACAGAACTCATACTGCGCGTCAGCAACATGGCCCACAAGTTGTCCAAAACTTCTTACTGTGTCCACAGGCTTGAACGAGTAGTTCTCTTCCGGCATCTCCTCGGCAGCCTTCAGCACATTAGTCCTGATGCTGTCGTCGATCCGTTGGGTTGCTTTGGTCAACGGATTTGACGGAGCTTGCGCGCGAACTGTCATGAAAGGAACTAACGCGAGTAAAACTAGTTTTTTCATGGTCTCCTCCCCGGGATAATCCCATATCGCAAATGAGCCTATCTACACGCGCGTGGTTACGCTTCCGTTCGCAGCCGGTGCGAATTGCAGCCGTACGGCATTTTTCTGCGCGTTCAAGACCAGTTCAGTTGCGAGCAGCGCCTGCTCCTGATCCTGCGCTACGTGCGTGCGATTCACAATGTCGCTCACGAATTGCCGCCCAAATGGCAGCACAACGTTGTTGCAGTCCATGTATCGCGCCTGTTTCTGATCCACGATGAACAGATGGTTTCCGCCCTGTCGGCCCGCGACGTCCACATACTTCCGCAGCTCGATGTAGCCTTCCGTGCCAACGATAAGCAGGCGTCCGTCGCCCCACACTCCCAACCCGCTCGGAGTGAACCAGTCCACGCGTACGTACCCCGCGCCACCATTGCCGTGCAGCATCATATCGCCGAAATCCTGGAATTCGGGATGCTCGGGATGATTTACGTTCGCAATCTGTGAGGCTGTAATATCCGCTTCCGTCGATCCCGTGTAGTACACGAACTGATCCGCCTGATGCGATCCGATATCGCACAGAATGCCTCCATATCGCGCCGGATTCCAAAACCAGTCGGGCCGGGGCCGGCTATGCGGCTGATTGATCTGATGCGGGGCTAGATTCACCGTCTGCACCACACGGCCGATTGCGCCGGCCTTGACCAGTTCGCCGGCCTTAACGGCAGCCTTCACCTCCAGCCGCTCGGAAAATAGGATGGCGTAGATGCGATTCGTCTCCTTTATGGCTTGCCGTACTTCCGCCAGTTGCTCCAAACTAATGATCCCCGGCTTATCGACGAGGTAATCCTTCCCGTGCCGCATCACGCGGATGCCGAGCGGAGCCCGCTGGTCCGGAATCGGCGCCGCGGCCACCAGCTGGATTGATCCGTCATTGAGAATCTCGTCTTCGCTCTTTACAACTTTGATATTTCCGAAGCGCTTCTGAAAATCGGTCAACCCTTGCTGGTTCGTGCTGTAGACGGACACTAACTCACCGCCGCCTCTCTGTACTGCAGCCGTGATCCCGTGAATGTGATCGTGATCGAGCCCGATAACAGCGAATTTGATCGAATGCTCTGGTTTGTCATTCGTGTTTCCCGCAGAAGACGCAGTCTCTTGGCCAATTCGATCGTGCTTCCCCCCAAGCTCGATTGCAGCCTCGGCCGCTGCCGAAACGAGTCCTGCCGATCCCATCGTCTTCAGAAGCAATCGGCGGTTTACAGGATGCATAACACTGCCCTCCCTTTCTCTCCCATACTAATTGCGTGCATGATCTTGATACTTTCGAATCCGCGTCAAAAATTGCGTCGCCTCTAACCTAATCCAACCCTCTGCGGATGCGAATCAGGTGCAGACGCTAAAATCCGCGAATATAATCCTAAAGTGCTATGAACGCTCTAGTCGCGGGCCTCTTATGTTGTTTAGTCTCGCCCCTCGCCGCCGAAATCATACCAGTCGGCCTCAGGTGCGAATATCGCGATAACCCACTCGGAATCGATATCTCTTCCCCTCGCCTCAGTTGGGTTGTCTCGTCCTCCGATCCCAGAGCGCGAGGTGCGATGCAGAGCGGGTATCGGCTGATTATTGCCACCTCCAGGGAAAAGTTGGCCCGCAATGCCGGTGATCTCTGGGATACGGGAAAGGTGAATTCATCACAATCGATTCACCTCGCGTATAACGGCAAGCCGCTCACATCGGGAGCTCAAGCGTTCTGGAAAGTCCGGTTGTGGGATGAAAAAGGAAAACCGTCTCCTTGGAGCACGCCGGCATTGTGGTCCATGGGTCTTCTC
>JAFAQG010000239.1 GCA_019246575.1 Acidobacteriaceae bacterium | reverse complement strand
TGTCGGGAGCTAGTCCAGGATCATGCGCACACGTGGCAGCCCGTTGACTTCGCCCATCGAGAGCAGCCGCAGAATCAGGGGATCAATCCAGAGGCTTTGCAATGGCCGCAGGGCCTCGCGCGTGTCCTGTGTCCAGGTGAGGAAGATCCAACCCTTCCTCGCCTTTGCCCAGTCGCGAGCTGACTAGGTCGGCCGCTCTTTTTCCGGTGCGGGAACCTGACGGAAGGGCGAACCACCGGGGCAGTCAGGATCGAGATGGTGCCGGCGCACTGACTCTCGGCGTTCTCTTTCAGCATTTCTTCGAGCTCCGTGCCATTCGGGATCGCATCGATGAGAGGCTTCGCATGCGTCATTAATTCCGCGAGCTCTCGAGCGTTCGGCCGGTAGTGCACCATGCAGTGTTGCAGGATCAGCCGGGCGGCATTCGTGAAGAACCAATCGCGGCGCTGCGGGCTGCCCGGATACAGGCTGGCAGCCATGGCGAGCGACGTCGCTTCAGCGCTGGTCTGATCCGTGTAGTCGATCTCGTGGCTGGGGTCCCAGTGCGCACAGCGAGCATCGGTCGACTTGAGAATCACATCGCCTCGCTCGGGGCGGTAATAGCGGGTAATGAATTCCCCGGTGCGGATCATAGATCGCCCACGTTGCGCCCCCTCATCGCAAGCGCGGCGAAAATAATCGCGATAACAGCCGCAACCGCGCCGATAACCTCAAAGAGAGTCAACAGCGCCCCGGCCTCTTGCTGAATATTTCCGGTGTCGGGTGTCTGCGCTGCAGCCACACTGGCAAGCGCTAATAGAAAAGCAAAGCGAGATTTAGATCGCATATTCATCTCCTGTATTCAGTTGGTGTTTGTACGCACAAGCGTACGGATGGCTTGAAAACTCGGCAAGCGCAGCATGTGAAGACGACGTCGGTCTAAATTTGAGGGCTCGGGCGCGCCTCTGTTGACGCGCAGGAGTGCTCTCCGCGGAAACCGTGGTAACCGTTGAAGGCTGGAAACGCCGGAATGAATGCAGTAAGAATCAGGTGCAAATTCGGCGTTAGCCGCCGCTGGGCTCGAAACTTTATTTGGAGGACGCCGCGGCTGTAGGACAGCCGGCTCACGGCCGCGGCACTGTACCCAAAATGTACCTGTTGGCGAATTTCGGGCACTTTTTGACGCTTTGGAGAAAGGTGAAACCGCGATAATATTGAGCTTCAGGAGGATCGCTGAATCAGGATGGTTCGAATCCCACCAGCCGCCCATCAGCGACTGTGTGCGCACCGGACACGTCTCTCGTCATCGCCAATGACAGTTTCAAACGTGCGCGTTTGATAATGTCAACGGCGGAACACCGAGATGGCACAGCAGAGTAAGCCGCCCAGCGCAACGCCGCCGGCGAACCTTGAGCCGGGCAGAAGCCGCTGACGCGCCCCGGAGGAGAGCCACGTTGTGGCGAAGAATTGCTTGGATTTGACAGGCCGCATCGCGGTCGTGTTCGGTGCAACATCGGGTCTTGGCAGAGAGATCGCAGTCGGTCTCGCTGAGCACGGCGCCGATGTCGTTCCCGTCGGACGAAGGACGGATTTAGTTGCCGATGTGTGCGACGCGATCGCGAAAATTGGCCGACGCACTGTGCACGCGGTAGCCGATGTGACGGACCAGCAATCCATCGAGCAAACTCGCGAATCCCTCATTCAGACGTTCGGGCGCGTCGACGTGCTGGTGAATGCCGCAGGAATCACATTCCGGAAACCCAGTGTCGCGATCACGGATGCCGAGTGGTCGTCGCTCTTCGAAACGAATCTCGAGGGTGTGCTCCGTACATGCCAGGCGTTTTATGAACCGCTGAAAGCGAACGGCGTCGGACGCGTCATCAACATCGCCTCACTGGGTTCCTATGTTGCGTTTCACGAGGTCGCTGCCTACTGCGCGTCCAAAGCGGCCGTGCTGTCGCTTACGAGAAGTCTTGGGTGTGAATGGGCGCGAGACCGGATTTGCGTGAATGCAATCGCGCCCGGAGT
>JAFAQG010000238.1 GCA_019246575.1 Acidobacteriaceae bacterium | reverse complement strand
CTCGGGGGCCGGGCAACGCTCGGTCGAAAAGCAGGACGGCGGAGAATGAACCCTCCAGGGGCCGCGCCCGGGTCTTCTCAATACCGATCCGAGAAATTTTCGACCAGCATCACCTCGCTGCTGACGTGGTCGAGCTGGCTGTAGACGGAGCAACCACTCATCCGGGGAAACGGCCACGCCCATGCCAACCGGCCGGGGCGTGTGTGCGATGGCGGTAACGCGGCGGGTCGCGACATTGAGGAAAGCGATGGACTGCTGATCACCTCGAACGAAGTACACGCCGTTCACTTCAACAGCATAGGAGTAACGCGAGCCGCCCGTTGGCTCTCGCAAGATTTTTCCTCATCTCCGCCCGTAAGTGGCATCCGCCACAGCCCCTGATTGAGCTTTTTATAAATACGGTGATCCTGCCGTTCCGAGGAAGACCGTAATCAATCCGGGAATGCGAAAACAGAAGCTTGATAGCTCGCTCTTGTCGCGTCTCGATTTCGTGATCTATCGAAGTTCAATGACCGAATCGCCGCTTTCGAGTCGCTCGATAATCCGGGGCCACATTTGTCGAAATAAATCGATCAGGAATACTCGACGGCAATTACCCACGCGCACCCAGATAAGTTGAGCTGTTGGCCTATGTATAGCCAAAATTGCGAAGTCCTCATCTTTAGATACCAGAACGCATCATTGCCGAGCGGCGTACTGGATTGCGGCGAAAATGTCATCGCGTTCGAGGTAAGGATAATCCTGCAGGATCTCTTCGAACCTTGCGCCCGCACCCAGCAATTCCAGAATATCCGTCACGCGAATACGCATGCCCGAATACACGGCCTGCCGCCGCATTGTGCATCGTTAACCGTAATGCGATTGAGGTGGTTCGGTGTCAAGCCTTGTAAATCAGTTTACACGGCTGTTGACTCCTTGCGCGACGTCCGGGCACGGCACGATGAGTACGGGGCGGAGCTGTTCAGTGGCTCTGCCAAGACCTGCTGTTCCTCGCCTTGTAGGAGCGGCATGCGCGAGAGTGTAAGCGCTACATCGATTTTACTTCCTTCCGGGCGGCTCGGTTAACGCGCCTTCCGGCAAGGAGGCGCGCAACATTCCCTGCGCGCGCAGAAATAGAAGAAAGCTCCTGCTCTCGCCGGCGTGTTCTGGCAATGTCAAATGAAGTTTGCATACGCAGGAGAGTGTCCATCTTTACGCCGAACGCCTTCTCAATCCGCAGAGCCATTTCGCCGGAGAGATCCGATTTTTCGTTCAGCAGATGGGACAGTGCGGACCGCGAAACCTGGAGTGCTTTGGCCGCTTGGCTTACCGACAAGCCATGCGGCTCAATGATTTCCGTTCGTATGAAATCGCCCGGGTGCGGTGGATTCACCATTCGCATGCTCTTAATGGTAATCTTCATAGTTCACGTCGCAAATCTCATCCTGTTCGATGTGGAACGTCAACCGCCAATTGGCCGTGACGTGTAAGCCCCAATCTCCCTTCCGCTCTCCGGTGAGGCGGTGCGCTTTCCACGTGGGAAGCGCAAACAACTCTTCAGCGCTGTCCATATCGTCCAGAAACGCGAGGATTTTTCGGAGCTTGTCAACCGCCTCCGCCGGTAGCCTCCTCCGGTCGTCCTTCAGATAAAGCTGCTGCAATCCTTTGTGGCGGAAATTCCGAACCCAACAGCGCCATTGTAGCGTGTAGCGCGACAATATACAGATAGGCCACTGGCTTCAAGAGGTGGGCCGAACCCAGCGGCGTTGGCAGGTGGGTTTGGCCAAGTTCGAGGCCGCGCCAGAGCCGTAGTCGGCGTCAATCTTCAAAAGGGCTTAATTCCGGGTAACAATGCGTTCGTTCTCAACCGCTTCGAGGACTTCGAGCCGTCGCTCGGCCGACGTATTTATCAATGCCGGCGTACCCGACACGCTGATTCTCGGACAGAGAGGCACAGTCCAGGATCAAGGGATAAATACCGTTATCCTGCCGTTCCGAGGGCGATCATCGGCAATCCAGGTGGAGCAGGCCTTCGGCCTGCAACGTCAGCTTTCGAGCTGACGTCACGTCGACCGGAGCCCGGACCCAGAGGGTGCCCCGCCGGGTAGAAAGCCTGCTCCACTCCGGCGACGCTCAATTCCGCTCAGAAAAATTCTCGACCAGCATCAATTCGCTGCTCACATGATCGAGCTGGCTGTAGAGGAGCAGCCGCTCATCCGGCGAAACCGAAAGGCCTAGGCCGACCGGACGGGGCGTGTGTGCGATGGCTGTGATCTTCCCGTTTGCGAGATTGAGGACAGCGATCGACTGTCTGTCCTTTCGAACGAAGTAAACTTTGTTCCGGCCGAGCGCATACGGCGCGACCAAGCCGCCCATTGGCTCTACCAAGACCTGCTGCTCTTCTCCGCCCGAGAGCGGCATGCGCCAAAGGCCGTTATTGAGCTTCATATAAAACAGGAATTTGCCGCCGGCGGATTCGAGCGGCCGTCCTCCACCGTTTTTCGTTACCTGCGTCGCGCGTCCGCCTTCGGCGGGAGCTTTCCAAATCTGCCAATTACCGGTACGCCGCGACGCAAAGTAAATGCATCTGCCATCGCGGGACCAACTTGGCATAAAATCGCTGATCGCGTCATAGGGCAGTGGGTGCGCCCGGGCGGTAGCGACGTCTACAACGAACAGCCTGGCAGCACTCTGCTTCGTAGAGTGGAACAGAATTCGCGTGCCGTCCGGCGACCAATTGGGAAATCCCGCCTCCGTACCTTTGACATCCGTCAACTGGCGTGCGTGGGAGCCGTCACGGTCGGCCAGCCACACCTCGCTCCATCCGGACCGTCCGGTTTGAAAGGCTACTTTCTGCCCGTCCGGCGAAAAGCTCGGGTTCGCGGCGCTGCGGCTAGAAACTATGAATGGACGCGGCGCAGCAGTAGCATGTGTTCCTGTTTGACCGGTCGGAACGTCGACCGCCCAGATGTTCGCATTCCTCGACTCACGTGTGTAGACGAGGCGCTTACCATCTCGTGAGATAGCGAGAGCACCCGCATTATCGCTCGAAATCGGGAGAGGCTCTAATCGGGCATGACTTGACACCGAAACCTTCCACAAGCAGAGACTGTG
>JAFAQG010000234.1 GCA_019246575.1 Acidobacteriaceae bacterium | reverse complement strand
GCTCCGGGCTTACACAATAGACGCGGCATTTGCCGGACACAGGCAGAATACGGAAGGCTCTCTGGAGCCGGGCAAGGCGGCGGATTTCGTTGTCGTCTCACAAAACCTGCTGACGGTCGAACCAAGCCGGATCGGCGCCACGGAAGTTTTGTTGAACTGCGTGGGCGGAAGATTCGTATACCGCGCACCAGGGTGGAAATAGATCAGACCACGCTTGCGGTTTTCTGCCGCCGGTAATAGAAAAATAACCCGCACGCGACAGCGAGCACGGCCACTAAAGTGATAAGCATCTTAACTTCGAAGGACCACAGCGAAGAGATCTGCCGTGAAGGAATGAACGCGATGATAAAGCCTATGAGGGTCATCGCCAGGCCGGTCGCGGACGCAATGCGGAGAAGCGCCCGCGGAAAATAGAGTTTTCGGAACTCCCGAGAATATGCCACCTTCGCGAGCGATAGAAATAAGTACACATACGAGATCATCTGAAGCGCGACGGCCAGATCGAGAAGTGTTAAGTACGCCTCCTTTACAGATGCGCCAACGAAGCTCATGGCGATAATCGCCGAGGTCAGCGAGCCGAACATGGCGAGCGCAATATAGGGCGATCCGTATCTCGGGTGAATGCGGCCCAGCGCCTTCGGTAAGTAACGATCCAATCCGGAAACGAATAAGATGCGTGCGGAACCGCTGACCCAGGCCGAGGTAGAACCGGCAATCGAAGCGATCATCACGATGCCGAGAGGGACTAGAACCCATCCGAGTCGTAAAGCAGCACTCATTTTGTCGATGGCCTGCATCATGCCTTCTACGACTACTATTTGAGACGTCGGCACGCTCGCGCTCAGCGAGAGAGTAGTGCCAACGTAGGCGATCGCGGAAAGAGTCCCGCCCAGCAGAATGGCTCGCGGGAAGGTCCGCCTCGGGTCACGCACTTCGTCACCCATCACTGGCCCAATCTCGAGGCCCACCATGGCAAGACACACGACGCCAAATGAGGAAAATGGAAGAGAATCGTTTTTATCGAAGGTAAACGTGCTCCAAACCGTGTGAGACCGGTGAGTTGCCACGACACCGCCGGCGAGAAGCATACATAGAACCGCGATCACAAGCGAGCCGATCCCGCCGATATTATTCACCCATTTCCCGACACCAAGTCCGCGAACATTCGCGGCGATTGTCAACCACAGAAGAAGATTAGTCAGAACGAAAAAGAAGGCACGATTCTCCGACCAGGCGCTTGCTCCGACATAGGCCGTAACTCCGGTTACATAAAACAAGAGCGACGGCACGAAAAACATATTTGTCAGCCAGTAACACCATCCGCAGATGAATCCGGAAAAATCGCCGTAGGTTTCCTTCGTCCATAAATACAGGCCGCCCTCTCCAGGCATGCGCTCTGCGAGTTCGAGGACCGCAATTCCCTGAGGTAAGAAAAAGAAGAGAATTGCCGCGGCCCACAGCCAGATGGCCCAGCCTCCTTCGGCCGCGATGACTGGAACAACGTTCAAATTCACGACGGCGACCAGGTAGAGCCACGTGAGGTCGCTGACACCGAGCGCACGGATCAGCCGAGGAGACTCGACTTTGCAATAATCCTGCAAGGTTACAATTATATGGTTCCTTCGGGACTCCGTGCGCTGGTACTATCGAAAACTCGCCGATGGCCTGACAATTCTGCACGCCCGGCCCGAGTTCGCCTTTCAGCTCGAGCAACTGCAGCGCACCTGTTTTCCGACACTCGCCGAAGAGCAGCGCTTCAAAGCGCGGCACTATCTCAAACATATGGAGCTGTTCGACAGCGGCCAGTTCGTCGCGTTAGATGGTGACCGCGTAGTGGGCGCAACCACGACGCTCCGTCTCGATTTCGACTTCGCGCACATCGATCACACATTTTCGGAAATCATTCAGGGCGGCTGGCTCACGTCGCATGAGGATGAGGGCGCGTGGCTCTATGGGGCCGATATCGGTGTCGATCCCGAGTATCGAGGCCGCGGCATTGCAACGGCGCTTTATGCTGCGCGTCAGGAACTCGTATGGCGTCTCCGCCTTAAAGGCCAGGTCACGGCCGGCATGATTCCCGGCTACAGCACCTTCAAACAGAAAATGTCGGTCGAGCAGTACTATCGCGGCGTGGTCGCGGGCGAAATCTGGGACCCGACACTTTCGATGCAAATGCGCGCGGGGTTCGAGCCGCGCGGGCTGATTCCGAATTACCTGGACGATCCGGTTTGCGACAACTACGGCGTCCTGCTCGTGCTGGAATCGTCCCAAAGCGTTAACGGCGCCTCAAGACAACACGCCAGCTCTTACATTCGATTGAACACCGAAATCCCCGGTCCGGAGGCGAGGCAGGTTTTAGCGCGGCGCGCAAATGCGACCCCATCGGGCCTGGCGCGCGCAACGGATGTCGTCGTCGAGCGCGCGGATGGATCGCTGGTTTTCGATGTTGACGGCAATACGCTGATCGATCTCGCGGGCGGGATCGGCATGTTGGCGGTGGGCCATTCACCCGAGCCGGTAGTCGAGGCAATCAAGCAACAGGCAGAGAAGTTCATCCATCCCTGCGCATTAGTCGCCACCCACGAGCCCTACATCGAATTAGCAGAACTGCTGAACGAACTCACGCCGGGCGCGTTCGCGAAGAAGACGATTCTCGTGAACAGCGGGGCCGAAGCGGTGGAGAATGCCGTGAAACTGGCGCGCAAGTATACGGGGCGCGCGACTGTCATTTGTTTCGAAGGCGCGTATCACGGCCGAACCTTACTCACGCTGAGCCTGACAAGCAAGTACGGTCTGTTCAAGAGCGGGTTCGGCCCTTTTGCCCCCGAGATTGTGCGGTTGCCAATCCCCAACACGTATCGCGGTCCACGAGGCATGACCCCGGAAGAATATGTCGATTTCGGCATCCGCCAGCTCGAACATGCATTCACGGCGCAAGTGGATCCCTCGGCCGTCGCGGCCATCATCATCGAACCGGTGCAGGGTGAAGCCGGCTCTTTGCCTGTGCCGCCGCCCTTCCTGAAGCGCATCCGAGAGCTGAGCGAGCAGCACGGCATCGTGATGATCGCCGATGAAGTGCAGTGCGGATGCGGGCGAACAGGGCGACTATTTGCTGTCGAGCATTACGGCATCGTGCCCGACATGATCTGTTCGGCAAAATCGCTGGGAGCCGGGATGCCGGTCGGCGCAGTGACCGGCCGCGCGGAAATCATGGACTCGGCGCACCTCGGAGGCATTGGCAGCACATACGGCGGGAGTCCTGTCGCCTGCGCGGCAGCGATCGAAGCACTGAAGATGATCCGCCAGCCGAAATTTCTCGCGCACGCCAATCGCCTCGGGGACCTTATGCGCGAAATCATGCACAACTGGCAGCGCCGCTGGGAGATCGTAGGCGATGTGCGCGGGCTCGGTCCCATGATGCTGATCGAGTTCGTGGCGGATCGCGAATCGAACACGCCGCTCGCTCCGGCAGAAACACTGGCGATCGTGCGCCGCGCTGTTTCCAACGGCGTTCTGCTCATTCGCGCAGGTCTTTTCAGTA
>JAFAQG010000514.1 GCA_019246575.1 Acidobacteriaceae bacterium | reverse complement strand
CTCGCCGATGGCGATGATGCGCTGGCCGAGCGGCTGATCGCCGAGGCGCTGGCGCGGCGCGCCGACGACAACATCACCGCGGTGACGGTCGAGGTGAACGCCGAGCCGGCGTAGCCGCACCGGCACCCGGTGCGCCTCGACGACCGGCCGCAATGCATTTCCTTGGGCGCGCCTTTCTCGAATGGCTGCGGCAGCGCGGCTGCGGAACGGCGGCGGAAGGCGCTCGTTTAGCGAACAGAGGCGGCGGGGACGCCGCCGATCCAACTGAACCTGCTCAGTCAAGGGCGATCGGCCCGGGCTGACCCCCTAGAAGGTACGCGCGATGACGACAACCGCCAGTGACGTATTGGTCGAAACGCTGATGGATTGGGGCGTCGACACGGTGTTCGGGATACCCGGCGACGGTATCAACGGGATTATCGAGGCGTTCCGCAAATATCAGGAAAAGATCCGCTTCATCCAGGTGCGTCACGAAGAGGCGGCGGCGTTCGCAGCGTGCGGTTACGCGAAGGTTACCGGGCGCTTGGGTGTCTGTCTCGCAACATCGGGTCCGGGCGCAATTCATCTATTGAACGGGCTCTACGACGCCAAGCTGGACGGCCAGCCGGTGCTCGCGATCACTGGATTGCAGTTCCACGATCTGGTCGGCACTCACACCCAGCAGGATGTTGCCGTCGACAAACTGTTCATGGATGTCTCGGTGTATAACGAGCGCATCATGGGCGCGGCCGCCGCCGAGAATATAACGGAACTCGCCATTCGCACTGCACTCGCCCGCAAAGGCGTTGCGCATATCACGATACCGGTCGATATCCAGGACCAGGAAGTCAAGGAGGACATGCGCTCCAAGCGCAACAAGCCACAGCACGTTTCCAACGAGTTTGCGATCGGCGCTCGCCGGCCCACCGCGCAAGAGATTCGGGAAGCAGCGGACATTTTAAATCACGGCAAGAAAATTGCCATCCTTGCCGGTCGCGGTGCCTTGCACGCCGGAAAAGAACTCGAGATGGTTGCAGAGATTTTGGGTGCCCCGATTATCAAGGCGCTGCTTGGAAAATCTTGTGTTCCTGATAACAGCCCCTATACCACAGGCGGCCTCGGCCTGCTCGGCACGCTCCCATCCGAAGAAGCGATGGAGGAATGCGACACCCTGCTCATCGTGGGCGCGAGTCTGCCTTACATAGAGTTCTATCCGAAACCCGGCCAGGCTAAATGCGTGCAGATCGATATCGATCCCGTCCGCATCAGCCTGCGCTATCCCGCCGATGTCGCTCTTGTCGGCGACAGCGCCGAGACGCTAAACGCCCTCATACCGCAGTTAAAGCAGCACAGCAAGTCGTTCCTGGACAAAGCGCAAGACAAGATGAAAGATTGGAACGAGCTTCTGAAAGCTAGAGGCACTGTAAAGGATATGCCCATGAAGCCGCAGGTGGTCGGATATGAGCTCGGCAAGCGCATTCCGCGCGACGCCATTGTCACCAGCGATTCCGGCACAATCACGACCTGGTGGGCCAGATACATTCCGTCGCTTGACGGCGCGATTCACACCTGCTCCGGCAATCTTGCCACCATGGCGTGCGGGTTCCCGTATGCGATCGGAGCGCAGGTCGCGTATCCGAAACGTCCTGTCATCGCGTTTATCGGAGATGGCGGGTTCACGATGCTCATGGGTGAGCTCGCCACCTGCGTCAAATACAAGCTGCCGATCAAAATCTTCGTCATCAAAAACGACGTGCTTGGGCAGATCAAATGGGAGCAGATGGTGTTTCTCGGCAATCCGGAGTACGTATGTGATCTGCAACCGATCGACTTTGCAACGGTTGCAAAAGGGTTCGGTGTAGCAAGCTTCACCATCACCAGACCCGAAGAATGCGGGCATGTGATCGAGAGTGCGCTATCGGTTCAAGGTCCGACGCTGATTGAGTGTGTCGTTGATCCGAACGAGCCTCCCATGCCGGCAAAAATCAAGCCAAGTCAGGCACTGCATTTTGCTGAGTCGCTGGCAAAGGGAACGAAAGACTGGCGGAAAATCGCAGAGACCATCGGAAAAGATCGCATCCGGGAGCTGGTCTGAATTTGGGCTCGTCAGATCGAAGAGTCGCATCCGGGCAAATCTCTGCCTTCCGCATACCGACCGATGAGCCGGAAGAGTCGGACGGAACCGCGGTTTGGGACTCGACGACGGTTGTTGTCGTTCATCTCACCGCCGGAAATGCAACCGGCCTCGGATATTCATATGCGAACGAAGCCGCAGCTGACGTTGCCAAGCAGCTCGTCGAGAAGCACATCGTAGGAAAGGATCCGTTCGATATTCCGGCGCTTCATTCCGCGATGGAGGGGCAGGTCCGTAACTGGGGGCGGCCGGGTCTGGTAGCATCCGCCATTTCCGCTGTCGACACGTGTCTGTGGGATCTGAAATGCAAGCTGCTGGATCGTTCGCTGGTATCGGTCCTGGGTCGGATGCGTAATGAAGTGCCCGCTTACGGAAGCGGCGGATTTACCTCGTATAGCGAGCACCAGCTCGTCGAGCAGCTCACGTGCTGGGCGTCGGAAGGCTTGAACCAAGTCAAGATGAAGATCGGCTGCTGTCCGGAACAGGATGTCGCGCGCGTTGCAGCGGTACAGAAGGCGCTCGAGCGCAGAGCGGAACTGTTCGTCGATGCCAATGGCGCATATACGAGGAAACAGGCGCTGCACCAGGCCGAGCACTTCGGCGATCTGGGCGTTACCTGGTTCGAAGAGCCCGTGAGTTCAGATGATCGCGCGGGTCTCCATGTCATGGTGGAGCGCGCGCCCGCCATCATGAACATTGCGGCCGGGGAATATAGTTATACGCTCGACGACGCCCGGCTGCTGATCGAAGCGCAAGCTGTCGATGTGATGCAAGCCGACGTGACGCGCTGCGGCGGCATTTCGAATTTCCTGAAAATCGCCGACGTGTGCGAGACCTATCACTTGCCGTTATCTGCACATACTGCACCGTCGATTCACGCCTCACTGTGTTGCGCGGTTGTGCCGGCGATCAATGTCGAGTATTTCCACGATCACGTGCGCATCGAGCACATGATCTTCGACGGCGCGATCACAATGAAAAACGGCATGTTGCAGCCGGACGAATCGCGCCCTGGTCTCGGGCTGGAACTGAAGCAACCCGATGCCGCGAGATATCGAATCTTTGAAGCCTCACTCTGAGCGCTACTGTTCGAAGCGCTTGAATATGAGGCAGCCGTTCGTGCCGCCGAATCCGAAGCTATTCGAGAGCGCATATTCGATCTGCATCGGTCGTGCCTGGTTCGGAACGTAATCGAGATCGCACTCGGGGTCGGGGAATTCGTAATTGATCGTCGGAGGCGCAATCTGATGTTGAATCGCCATAACCGTGATACCCGCCTCTAGACCGCCGGCTCCTCCGAGCAAGTGGCCGGTCATCGATTTGGTCGAGCTGACAGCCAATTTCCTGGCGTGATCGCCGAAGGCGCGTTTGATAGCGCAGGTTTCGGCTTTATCGCCCAGCCCTGTAGACGTGCCGTGCGCATTGATGTACTGCACCTGCAGCGGCTCGATGGAGGCATCGCGCATGGCATTGCGCATGACGCGGTAGCCGCCATCGCCGTTCTCAGGCGGAGACGTGATGTGATGCGCATCTGCGCTCATTCCATAGCCGACGATCTCGGCCAAAATTCGCGCATCCCGTTTTTGGGCGTACTCGAAGGCTTCCAAGATCAGGATTCCGGAACCCTCTCCGACGATGAAGCCGTCGCGCTCGCGATCCCATGGGCGGCTCGCTTTCTCAGGGTGGTCGTTACGTGTGGAAAGAGCTCGCATGGCTGCAAAGCCGCCGATGCCCATGGGCGTGACGCACGCCTCACTGCCTCCGCAGATCATCACATCGGCGTCGCCGTG